>CAZPGI010000041.1:0-1628 GCA_964586365.1 uncultured Candidatus Saccharibacteria bacterium | reverse complement strand
CTTATCGCAGCTACGCCACGTCCTTCTTCGCTTTTGGTCCCAAGGCATCCACCATTTGCCCTTAAAATAAAATCACAATTTTGACTAGCAAATAATAACCTTATTCTTCTTTGATTATTTCCCTATTCTTTTTTCAAACTACTTTCCAAATAAAAAGACCGCTTTAGGGCGGTTCAAAATAGCAAAATAAAAGCTATTTTCACAACCGCCTTTTATTTTTAGATATGGTCTTATTATTTATCATCCTCGTTAATAATTTAGCAGATTAAAAATTTTTGTCAAGAGCCAATTACTTCAATATCTCTGCCTCTTCTATTTCCACCAAAACATCATGGAACTCATCAAGATTTTCCAAAACCATTCCTGCTCCTCTAGCCACTAAGGTCATTGGGTCTTCCATGACATAACAAGGTATTTTAGTTTCTTTAGTTATTAGTTTATCCAGTCCTCTTAAAAGAGCTCCACCGCCAGCCAAACAGATTCCTTTTTTCATAATATCTGATAAAAGCTCGGGTGGAGTAATTTCAATAGCGCTCTTTATCTCAGCAATTATCTGATTAACTGATTTTTCCATCGCCTGTTTAACATCAATTTGATTAATAGTTACTTCTTCAGGCAAACCAGTAACTAAATTCCTTCCCCGCATCGGCATTTCTTTAAGAGCATTTTCTTTTGGTTCTTTTTCAAAGAACACGGCTCCAATACTTATCTTTATTTTCTCTGCCGTTCTCTCGCCTATTAATAATCTGTATTTTTCTTGAGCATAATTTACAATATCTTGGTTTAATTTATCTCCAGCCACTCTTAAGCTTTTAGAAACCACTATTCCTCCTAAAGAAATTACTGCCACTTCAGTTGTTCCGCCACCAATATCAACAATAAAGTTTCCTGCAGGTTCATGAACAGGCACTCTCGCTCCAATAGTAGCTGCCATTGGTTCTTCAATTAAAAAAACTTCTCTCGCTCCGGCCGACTTAGTAGCATCAATTACTGCCTTCTTTTCCACTTCAGTCACTCCTGAAGGAATACCCACAATCACCCTTGGCTTTAAAAGATAAAATCTTTCTTGCTGAGCTCTTTGGATTAAATATCTAAGCATCTGTTCGGTTACTTCAAAATCAGAAATCACTCCGGAAACTAATGGTCTGATAGCTACGATATGACCTGGAGTTTTTCCTACCATTTTTTCTGCTTCTCTGCCAATAGCCAAGACTTGATTTGTTTTCTTATTCAAAGCTACTACTGACGGCTCGGATAAAATAATCCCCCTGCCTCGCACATAAACAAGGCAGTTAGCTGTGCCTAAATCAATAGCTATATCTTGAGAAATATTAGCAAGTGCTTTATTGAATAAATCTTTCCACATTTTTTATCAATTCCTTTATATTTATCATTTCTGTTTCTTTTTTGTTCCTCAATTTAATTTCTACCTTTTCTTTACCTGTATTTTTACTCATCACAATTCTTAAAGGAATACCTATTAAATCGCAATTATTAAACTTTTCACCAGCGGTTTTATCAGACCTATCGTCATATAGTACTTCAAAATTATTCTTTTGTAAAATATTGTAAATTTCTTCTGCTTTTTCTTTATCTCCACCTTCTAGAAGAATCAAATGAACAGAAAA
>CAZPGI010000040.1:0-1652 GCA_964586365.1 uncultured Candidatus Saccharibacteria bacterium | reverse complement strand
ATGTACTGCTTACCGACGCCTTCTTTCTTTACGGGCTCCACGTCTCCGAGGGGCGTCTCGATCCGGGGAAATGGTTCTACCAGTGGGTTCCTTACCGGCGGACCACCGACCTGGTCAAGATCCTCACGGAGGCCCTGAAAGGCGACGATGTAGAGGGCGCCTTGCGGCGTCTTCCCCCCCGCTATCCGGCCTACGGACAATTACGGACGGAACTGGCCAAGTACCGGCGGATCGCCGCCCAGGGAGGGTGGAAACCAATCCCGGAAAAGCTGAAGTTGCACCGTGGGAGCACCGGCACGGCGGTCAATCTCCTCAAGCAGCGGCTGGTGGTGGACGGCGATCTCGACCCGGCGGATTTGGGCAGGAACAACCATTTCGACCGGCAGTTGGAGGCGGCCCTCCAGAGGTTTCAGCATCGTCATGGCCTCCGGGCGAACGGCATTACCGATGACGATACGCGCAAGGCACTGAATTTCACCGTGGAAAAACGAATCCGCCAGATCGAGTGGAATATGGAAAGATGGCGTTGGCTTCCCGACGAACTGGGCCCGCGGTATATCATGGCCAACATTCCCGACTTCCGCCTCTTCGTAGTGGAAAATCAGGTCACGGTGATGTCCATGAAGACCGTGGTGGGAAAGGTCACCCAGCCCACCCCGGTCTTCATGGACATCATGAGCTATCTGGAACTTAATCCGACCTGGAACGTTCCCAATTCCATCGTTGCCGAAGAAATGGTTCCCAAGGCCCAGAAGGATCCCGAGTTTCTGGTGAAAAAACGGATCCGGATCTACAGCAACTGGAGCCCCACAGCCAAAGAGATCGATCCCAAAACAATCGATTGGAAGAAGGTTAACCCCAAAAAATTTCCCTATCGGATGATCCAGGATTCAGGCGTCAATCCGCTGGGACGGATCAAGTTCATGTTCCCCAACCAGTTCGACGTATATTTGCACGACACTACACAGAAAAGTCTATTCCAGCGGTCACGGCGGATGTATTCCCACGGATGCATCCGGGTGGAAAAACCCTACGAGTTGGGCGAATGGGTCCTCAAAGACGATCCAGCCTGGTCGAAGGAGCGGCTCATCAAGGAAATCAGGAAAGGAAAGCGACAACAGATCAATCTACCCAAGCCCATTCCCGTGTATGTCATCTATTTGACGGCGTGGTTTGACACCCGGGGGCACATCCACTTCCGGGACGACATTTACGATTACGACAAGAACCTGGAAAAGGCCCTGGAACAGTCTTCCGGGACCGCTGGACGCCTCTGAAGACCACGAACGGGACGATTATGAAGACCACGAACTCGGCATAACACGTCGCCGCTCTACCGCTCATGAAGGAAATAGTAACCGACAAGTTTGTTGCCATCAGTGATCGGCGCTTCCATTACCGGGAATGGGGTGACGCCGCCGGTCCGACGCTGGTGTTGGTCCACGGCATCGGTGACGACAGCCATGTCTGGGATGATTTCTCCCAAGGGGCCGCCGCCCGGTTCCGAATCATCGCCCCGGACCAGCGCGGCCACGGGACAAGCGACTGGGCGCGGCCACCGGCGTATCGTTGCGAAGACTATGTATCCGACCTGGAACAACTGATCGCCGGGCTGGAATTGCCGGAAGTCATCCTCATGGGACACTCCATGG
>CAZPGI010000039.1:0-1669 GCA_964586365.1 uncultured Candidatus Saccharibacteria bacterium | reverse complement strand
TGGAAGTAATTATTCCTATCTGGCAAGGAAAATCAGGAATCAGCCTTTTTCTCTCTTCAGCAAATAAGGGCTCTAGCTTTTTCTTTAATTGGTCGTATTGTTTTTTTAATTCTCCTTCTCCAACTAATTGAATAGAACTGGCTTTAAACTTCATTTCTCCTCTTGGCTTGTAAATATCCGGCTCGCCAGAAATAATAATCTCTAATCCTTCTTTAAGCTCAACCCCGCAGAGACGATACAAAGAACTCCAAATAACACAATTAAGAACACTGCCATTCTTTTTATCTTTAAGAGAAAAATAAACATGGCCTGATTGAGATTTCTTCAACTCAGAAACCTCTCCAATAACTCTGGTTTTACAAGATTGAAGAAGAGTGTTTAAAATATCCAAATAAGCAGAAACAGAAAAAATACGGGTTTCTAACAATTCTTTAATATATGAACTAGAGTTTTCCTTCATGCTTCATTTTTGATAAAACCGCTCCTTTTCTATAACGGCAATAATCGCAATCAGGATTCATCTCTGGAATTTCATTGCTGAGCAAACACTCTTTGATTTTTAATAAAGTTTCTTCTATCCAAGAATCATCACCAATGTAAGGAATAACTTTAATGTTAAACTCCAACTTTTTATCAAAGTAAGGCTTGCCAACATCTCCGTTGCAGTAAACAAAATAGCCAGTCGATGAAACTTTGAATCCATTTTTTTTAAACAGCCATTGATATACCTCCATCTGTCTTTTGTATCCTTTCTGCCATTCAGCGTCTAAAGAAACTTCTCCGCCCTTGGCTGTTGCTTTGTAGTCAACAATAATAAGCTCGTCTTGAGAATTAATCCAGACATCGTCAATTGCTCCGGTTATCAAAAGATTGGTCGGCTGGTGAAGATATTCAATGCCATGACGAGTATCCCGCCAAACATCCATTTTCTCGTGCTGAAAAGGAATAGCATCAACTCCAAACTCTGTAATTAAGGGGTGAGGAGTTTTTTCTTTTCTATGCAAATCAAACTCTTTTTTAAGCAAAGAGTCAACAGCGCTATTCAAAGTAAAAGGATAGCCAGACGGCCTGCCAACACCCAACCTGCGGTCTAGATAAAAACACTGAGGACATTCAATAAATAAATCAATTTTAGAACGACTAAGCTTAAAAGGTTTTTCTGAAGCTGGGTCAAAGAGATTGCTTGGTTGTTTATAATACTGAGACATATCTAACAACAATCTATCATATATTTTTCTCTCTGGCAACCAGCTGACCGCAAGCTCCTTTAATATCTTTGCCAAACTCATAACGCTGAGTGGTAAAAATTCCTTTTTGCATAAGAAAATCCTTAAAAGCTTTGATTGTCTTAGCATTAGAAGCTTTAAAGGCACCGGTAGGATTGTATCTAATTAGATTAACCATGTACAAAGGCCTGTTTTTCAGCAAACGATAAAGCTCTTCTGCTTCTTTTAAAGAATCGTTCACTCCTTTTATCATTAGATATTCAAGCATTACTTTTCTCTTTGTCTTTTTAATATATTCGTCAGTCTTTTTTAAAACCTTATCCAAAGGATATTTTTTATTAATCGGCATCAATTTGCTTCTTAATTCATTATTGGGAGCATGAAGAGAAATGGAAAGATTAACTTGAATGTCTTCATGCTCTAATTTTTCAATTCCTGAAAAT
>CAZPGI010000038.1:0-1679 GCA_964586365.1 uncultured Candidatus Saccharibacteria bacterium | reverse complement strand
GGCCAAAATGTGGACAAATAATGGACAAATAAATGCAGCCAAAAGAATTTAAAGAACAATTTTTTTCTCAAATATACAAGGAATATCTAGATAAAATCTATCGTTTTGTCTATTTTAAGGTAGATTCTGAAGAAATAGCTCAGGACATTACTTCTGAAACCTTTGCCCGGTTGTGGAAACAGATATCTTTGGACATTGAGATTAAGAATCCATCTGGATTTTTGTTCAAAACAGCTAGAAATATCTTAGTTGACCACTATCGGGCCAAAGAAAAGAATCCGGCCAATCTGGACAACATGTCTTTTATGATAAAGGACGAGAAACAAAACATTGAACAAAAGATAATAATGAACGAGGAAATGAAGAAAATCCAGTCAGCCCTAGCTCAGCTCAAAGATGATTACCGTCAGGCAGTGTTTATGTATTACATTGAGCAAGAACCAATCAGCGAAGTGGCCAAATCCTTGGGTAAGTCTTCTAACAATGCCCGAGTGATTATTCATCGGGGAATGAAGCAATTAAAGAAGATACTAGAAGCTTGAGTTGTAATAAAAACAAGAGTTTTCCGTCTTTTATTGTAATATGGACGAATTTACTCTCATTAAAAGGCTGGAATCTCTCAAAACCATTAAGCCAGACCGCGACTGGGCTTGTTCGGTTAAATCTCAGATTTTAAACCAAGAGTTTGAGCAAAAACCCTCTTTTAGCTTTATTTTCAGCCAGAAAAGATTGGTTCAAGCTTTTGCCTCTGTGGCGATTGTTTTAGCTATAATGCCTTTTGCGTTTGCCAAAGATGCTTTGCCCGGAGAATTATTATATGGCTTTAAAAAAGTTAATGAATCAATTAAATATGCTTTTATTGTTTCAGAAGACCAGAAATCAGTTGCTCAGCTAGAAACAAGATTAAATGAGCTTGATAAAATAAGCGCTGAGCCGGGACAGAATCAAGGTAAGAAACTGGCAGCAGGAATAAAGGAAACCAAACAAGCTTTAAGCAAAGCTTCTCAAGAATTAGCCAAGGTGCCAGAAAGTCAGAGAGCTGAGTTAGTGACAAAGATAGTTAATCAGATTTCAGCTATTGAAGAAAAAACAAATGCTGCTATAATAACTACAGAAGAAAAAGAATACCAAGATATTTACAAGTTTTTTATTGCTAATGAAATTAAAGAAATAGAGGCAAGAGAAGCAAATTTGAATCAAGAGCAAAAAGATTCTTTAAGCAAGGCAAAAGAATTGTTTGACCAAGAAAAGTATTCAGAAGCAATGGAATTATTATATCAAATTCAACCAAACAATTAGACGCAATCCTTGGATAAGAGGTTCAACTTCAGAATTAATATTTTTAATTTTGAGGTTGAGCCTCAAGAGATGGACAAGGATTGTTGAAAGAGGCGGCTTGACACCAAGTGTCGGTCGACAAGCAGCCAGATAATAATTAATTATATTTTTAAAACAAAAAAATGAGTAAAAACAAAATAGGAATTATTGCTGGATTAGCTTTTGCTCTAGTTGTTGCAGTTGCTCCTGTTTCTGCTGCTTGTGATTTACAACACCCAGCTGAGTGTACAAATGATCAATTGATCGCTTTGATTACACAATTGCTTGGACAAAGTGGCACAGGTACAGGAACTGGTACAGGAACTGGAACTATCGCAGGTATTCCTGCTGGTTTTCAATTT
>CAZPGI010000037.1:0-1739 GCA_964586365.1 uncultured Candidatus Saccharibacteria bacterium | reverse complement strand
GCCTTTTTAAAGTATTATGAAAAAAACAAAAAAGAACCTATTCTGGATTCAGTAAATATTGCTTCAAGCGGTTCTACTTCTTTCCCTGCTTCTGTTAGAGAAAAACTTAAAGAGATTTTGCCGAATGCATTTTTAATGGAAGTTTACGGCGCTACAGAAACTTCTCCAGGAATTACAATGGATATGCCGGGAAAAAATTATCAAAAGAAAAATAATACAGTTGGGGTTCCGTTTTTAGATACTGACGTTAAAATTATTAATTATCAAACCAAAGAAGAGCTTCCCTATGAAGAAACAGGAGAAATTATTGTCAGGGGTCCTCAGATATTTAAAGGCTATTGGAAAAAGCCGGAAAAAACAAAAGAAGTTTTAAAAGATGGCTGGTTTTATACCAAAGACATGGGGCGAATTGATAAAGATGGATTGCTTTACATTGAAGGCAGACTAGATGACATGATTAATGTAAGAGGAGAGAAGGTGTGGCCTAGAGAAGTAGAAGAAGCTTTAGAACAAAATCCCAAGATAAGAGAAGTGGCTGTTATTGGTGTGGCAGATGATTATTACGGCCAAGCTATTAAAGCTTGCGTGGTTTTGAGAGAAGGAGAAAAAGCTACTACAGAAGAATTGATTGAGTTTTGCAAAGAAAAATTAGCCCCATACAAGGTTCCGCACCTGGTTGAGTTCTTTGAAGAACTGCCTAAGTCTAATTTAGGTAAAACCCTACATTACAAACTAAGAGAAAGAGAACAAAAGTAGTCAATGATTCAAATACCTTTTCCTATTTATTTACTCGTCCCGAGCGGAATATTGATTTTCTTGATGGGGTTTTATAGTTGGTTTAAAGTAAAGAACAAAGAAAATTTTGTTTTCTTCATTTTAAGTATTCTTTACAGCCTTTGGTCAATAGGAACATTTATGATGTGGCAGTATTGTGGCAATGATATGGAAGTCCTCTTTTGGGATAGGTTTCTTTATCTGGCTGCCATTTTTGTTCCTCCGATAATTTATCATTTCTCTATAGAGTTTTGCAAAATTAAAACCCAAAGAGTTTCTTTGTTTTTATCTTACCTTTTAGCCATTGCTTTTGCTTTTTTAAGCCGAACTGACTATTTTGTTAAAGATATTTTTAATTATCAGTGGGGCTGTCACACTCAAGCTCAAATTGGCCACCATTTTTATTTAATCTTTACTGCCGTTTTTCTCTTTTTGGCAATTAGAAACTTTTTAATATTCTTAAAGAACCAAAAAGAGCAAAACAAGAAAAGCCAAACATTATACATTTTAATAGCTATCTTTATCTGGACCTTTACAGGAATTGAAACATTGCCTGCTTATGGAATCGGCATTTATCCCATTTTCTACTTAGCTCTTCCTCTTTTCACCCTTATCATTGCCTATGCCATTACAGAGAAACAGCTTTTTGGTCCTATCTTGGCTACTCATATCTTAATAGCTGCCATCTTAATCTTCTTAGCCACTATCTTGGTTTTTCCAACAGTAGAGATTGGCATCTGGGGCAGGTTAGCCTGCTTTTTGATTATGCTTTATCTTTGCTACCTGCTTTTAAAGTATTCCCGAGACGAGCAAACCATTAAAGAGCAGCTTCAGCAGTCATACGAAGAATTAAAGAAACTAGATGAAGCGAAGACAATGTTTCTTTCCATTGCTTCTCATCAAATGAGAACTCCTTTAACCATTATCAAAGGTTATCTAAGCTTAGCTTTGTCAGGTGATTACGG
>CAZPGI010000036.1:0-1951 GCA_964586365.1 uncultured Candidatus Saccharibacteria bacterium | reverse complement strand
GACCGACGGCCACCGCTTCATCCCCGAGGCGCTGTCCCGGGGGGCAAGCTTCATTGTGCACGAAAAGGATTTTACGGCGCCGGCGGGCGTCACGGCCATCCGGGTCGGGGACAGCCGACGGATTCTCGGACGGCTGGGACGGAACTTTTATCGTCATCCCTCCACGGAGATCTGTCTGCTGGCCGTGACGGGCACCAACGGCAAAACAACCGTGACCTATCTCCTCGAAGCGATCATCAAGGCCGCAGGTTTTCAACCGGGCATCCTAGGAACGGTGAATTACCGCTACAGCGGCGCGGTCCTGCCGGCACCGAACACCACGCCGGAATCCTTCGACATGCATCAGATCCTGAGACAGATGGCTGACGCCGGGGTGAGCCACGTCATCGCTGAAGTGTCTTCCCACGCCGTCGATCTGCGGCGCATCGACGATTGCGATTTCGATCTGGGCATCTTCACCAACCTCTCCCAGGATCACCTGGACTACCACGGAGACATGGAACGGTACTATGCTGCCAAGAAGCGTTTCTTCAGCGAGGTTCTGCCCCAATCGCGGAAAGGCCGTCCCCTGCGGATGATCGTCAATATCGATGACCCCTGGGGGGAAAGGCTGCACCGTGAGGTCGTGCTCCCGACCCTGACCTTCGGCATCGACAGGGCGGCGGACGTCCGGGCGACGACGTTCACCATGACCCCTCGGGGCACGGAAGCCCGGTTGCAATACCAGGGCATGGATTCTGGGTTTTCTTCGGCCCTCATCGGTCAGCACAACCTCTACAACATCCTAACGGCGGCGGCCGCCGCCCTGGCCATCGACATCCCAGAAAAAGATATCGTGGCCGGGATCGCCGCGGTGACCCACGTCCCGGGACGCCTGGAAAAAGTCAACCGTCCCGGAGAGCCGGAGGTCTTGGTGGATTACGCCCACACTGACGACGCCCTGGCCAAGGTGCTGAAAAACCTGTCTTTTTTCAGGAAAAGCCGCATCATTACCGTCTTCGGCTGCGGCGGCGACCGGGATCGGGGCAAGCGGCCCCTGATGGGCCGGGCCGCCGTGCGGGGCAGCGACATTACCATCATGACCTCGGACAATCCCCGGTCGGAAGACCCCCTGGCGATCCTCGGCGAGATCGAGGCGGGCGTCGCCGACGAAGGGGTGGGTAAATATTCCGGGGAAGAGCTCCTCGATCGACCGCCGTCCCGGGGCTACGCCGTCATCCCCGACCGTCTTACCGCCATTGAAACGGCTATCGCCATGGCCCGTCCCGAAGATATCGTCCTTATCGCCGGCAAGGGACACGAGGACTACCAGATCGTCGGCTCCCGGCGCCTCTTTTTCGACGACCGTCTGGCGGCCCGGGCGGCCCTGGACAAATGCCGACAACCGGATGGCCGGTCATGAAAGCCGGTCCGGAAATATCACTCGCCCAAGTCCTGGCGGCCACCGGCGGCAAGCTTCTGTCCGGAACCGGAACGGGGGAAGTAGTTTTCCGGGGGATAAGCACGGACTCCCGAAAGTGTCGGGAAGGCAACCTGTTCATCGCCCTGGCGGGGGAGCATTTCGACGGCCACCACTACCTGACGCAGGCCCGGCGGCAAGGGACCGCCGGAGCCCTCGTCCACCGTCGGCCGCAGGGTCTCCCCGGCGAGTTCCCCGTGATCGTCGTCGGCGATACCTTGCGGGCACTGGGTGATCTGGCCTCCTGGTGGCGGCGGCGCTTCACCCCCACGATCATCGCCGTTACCGGCAGCTCCGGCAAGACCACAACCAAGGAGATGATCGCCGCCATCATGACCCGGCGGGGAGACGTTTTGAAAACGGAAGGCAACTTCAACAATCTCATCGGTCTGCCGCTGACGCTGTTCCGCCTGAGGCCCGGCGACATGGCGGCTGTCCTGGAGCTGGGGACGAACACCCCGGGGGAGATCGCCCGACTGGCCCGGATGGCCC
>CAZPGI010000035.1:0-1969 GCA_964586365.1 uncultured Candidatus Saccharibacteria bacterium | reverse complement strand
AACATAGGGAGGGGGAGTGTCAACAACAAAAAGAGGAACTCCTTTTTTAAAAGAAAACTGGTAAAGATTTTCTTCTTCCCATTTCTTTTTCCATTTATCTTCAATTACTTTAAAGTCGTATTCTTTGGGCAATTCTGCCATATTCTTTTATTATATTAAAAAAAGAGAAAAATGCAACGTCTTGTCTCTTTTTTCATAATGTCCTATAGTGTAAATATATGGAAAATACTGAAAAGCCATTAGCAGTAAGAATGAGGCCAGAAACTTTGGACGAGTTTTTGGGTCAAGAAGAGCTTGTTGGCAAAGATAAGCTTTTAAGACAGGCCATTGAAAGTGATAGCCTTCCTTCAATGATTTTCTGGGGCCCGCCGGGAAGCGGCAAAACTACTTTAGCCTACATTATTGCCAAGCAAACAAAATCAGAATTCATCAAAATGAGTGCTGTTACTAGCGGTTTAAAGGATTTAAGGGAGGTGATTGAAAAGGCAAGAATAAACGAGAGACTTCAAAAGAAAACCATTCTTTTTATTGACGAAATACATCGTTGGAATAAATCTCAGCAAGATGCTTTGTTGCCGCATATAGAAAATGGGTTAATTGTTTTGATTGGGGCAACTACAGAAAACCCTAGTTTTGAAATCCGGGGACCTCTTTTGTCTCGTTGTCGAGTTTTTGTTTTTGAACGTTTAAAAGAAGAAGATATTTTTAATTTACTGAAAAGAGCTCTGAATGATAAAGAAAAAGGCTTGGGAAAGTTAAAAATCAAAATCAATAAACAGCCTCTTTCTCTTATTGCTCAATTAAGTAACGGAGATGCTAGGGTGGCTTTGAATATCTTAGAATACGTTGTTTTAAGCAGTAAAGGAAAAGGAATGGCAATTACTGAAGAATTAATTAAAGAAGCAGCTAATAAAATTAATTTGCTTTATGATAAAGAAGGAGAAGAGCATTACAACCTTATCTCTGCTTTGCATAAATCAATGAGAGGCTCTGATGCTGACGCTGCTCTTTATTGGCTAGCCAGAATGGTGGAAGGAGGAGAAGACCCTTTGTTTATTGCTCGCAGATTAATTAGGTTTGCTTCTGAAGATGTGGGTCTAGCTAATTCTCGGGCACTAGAACAAACAGTCGCTGCTTATCAAGCTTGTCATTTTATTGGTTATCCAGAATGTAATGTTATTTTAGCTCAAGCAGTTGTTTATTTATCCAAATGCAAAAAGTCAAATGAACTATATGAAGCTTATGAAAAAGCAGCTGCTGACGTGAAAAAATACGGCAACTTGCCCGTTCCTTTGCATTTAAGAAATGCCTCAACCAAACTGATGGAAGATTTGGGTTATGGTCAGGGATATAAATACAGCCCCAAATATGGGTACAAAGAAAAACAAGATTATATGCCTTCTAAATTGGGGAAAAGAAAATACTTAAAGAATTGATATGTTAATAGATGAAACAATAATAAAAGTCAAAGCTGGCCAAGGAGGAAAAGGAGCAGTTGCTTTTAATAAAAATAAACTATCTTTAGGACCAGTTGGAGGAAATGGAGGCCAAGGAGGAAGTGTCTACTTTGTCGGAGTTTCTGATTTAGGTGCTTTGCGTCAGTTTCGTTTTAAAAAAGAAATTAAAGCAAGCGATGGCCAAGATGGCCGAGGTCAGTTTGTTGATGGCAAAAGCGGAGAAGATATTGTTATTCAAGTTCCGGTAGGGACAATTGTTCATAATCTGGATACTAGAGAAGATAAAGAGATTTTAAGGGCTGGAGAAAAGGTTTTAATTGCTAAAGGAGGAAAAGGCGGAAAAGGAAACTTTTTCTTTCGTTCTTCAAGAAATACCTCTCCTACTCAGTTTCAAGAAGGAATACCGGGAGAAGAGTTTAGCTTACGTTTGGAATTAAAATTAATTGCTGATGTTGGCTTTATTGGTTTGCCTAATGTAGGTAAATCCAGTTTATTAAAAGAATTAACTAATG
>CAZPGI010000034.1:0-2083 GCA_964586365.1 uncultured Candidatus Saccharibacteria bacterium | reverse complement strand
AAATCCTTATCAGGGTCTAAAATAAACTGCTCTAAATGAATTATGGAACCCGGACGATTTGCTTCATCCAATATTTCCTGAAATTTATCGTGAGCAACAATATTCAAACGATCTATACTATCAACACCTGTTCTCTTTCCATAAGGTAAACGCAGTCCTCTACCAATTGATTGTTCAATTAATATTCTAGCATTAGCGGCTCTTAAAGGAACGATAGTATAAAGATTGGTAACATCCCAGCCCTCTTTTAACATATTTACATGGATAACTATTTCTGTCGGTTCTTCCCACTTTTCCACATTAAGCAAACGCTCAATCATCTCATCTTCTTTTTCTCCGGTTACACTGGAATCAACTTGAATAACTTTATCTTTATATCTGCCTCCGAAAAAATCATCTGATTTTATTGTCTCCAGCAATTTCCCGGAATGTAATGTATCTCTGGCTATAACTAAAACAAAAGGTTTTACAAGTGGCTTTCCATTTTGCTTGGCATAAGTGGCTAATTCCACTTTAGTAATTTCATGCAAACTTATACCGTCTTTCAGTTTAATTTCTTCCAAAGCATCCGAACTAAAGTTTTTGGGATCAAAGTTTTTCTGAGTTATTACAGCCGGTTCTTTTACAAATCCATCTTCCATCGCTTTCGCCAAAGGATAGCTATAGATCACATTTCTAAAGGGTATAGGTCCCCTGGTTGTTTCTACAAAAGGTGTAGCGGTTAATTCCAATCCTAAAATCGGCTTCAATTCATTAATTGCTCTTGCACCTGCAGTTGCTCTATAGCGATGTGACTCATCCATAATTAAAACCAAATCCGGCAAGGTAGCTAAATACTCAAAATAACTTTGCCCCAGGTATTCGGATAATCTTTTAATCTTTGGCTCTTTACCCCCTCTAACTTCGGAATTTATTTTAGAGATATTGAAAATGTTTATTCTAATTTCACTTATTACACTCTCCATAATGGCTTGACCTGACCTGTCTGATTGAATAGTAGATTGCTTATTATAATTATCACCTGTTATTAACTCAGGAGGATTTACAGCAAATTCCGATATCCCATTAAAAACATACTTAGGTGTATTGGGAGTAAAATCCTGTTGAAGCTTATTGTAAATTGTCAGATTGGGTGCTAAAACAAAATAGTTACATATACCGAAAACCCTGTATAGAAAAGTTATAAAAGCTCCCATCAAACGGGTTTTTCCTACTCCCGTAGCCAAAGCAAAACAAAAAGAAGGAAAATCCCTTTCAAAATCCTTAATTTGGGGAAATTCTTTCTTTATCGTGCTCAAAACCTCGGTAGAATCAATTGATTTTTTATCCTTAATTGCAGAATTCAAATCATATATTTCTGTTATCCTGTTTAATATTTCCAACGACTTTCTTTGCGGAGAACGCAAACTTAAACGACCTGATATGGCATTTACTTCTCTTTCCGGATTCATATTTCCCCCTCTTCAAATATACTGCTTTGTTTTTCGGGTTGTTCCATAAAAGGAAGATTCTTGATATTCAAACTGTAATCATCTTTACCGTATTCACATTTATTTAGAATCTGCTTCGGAATCTTTTTCACAGTTAAATTATTGAACTTGGAAACATCAGCTGTGAAAGCAAGACAAAGGATTAGTAAAGTTCTATTTTCTCCCACTTCTTCACTAATTAACCTTATTTGCTCTTCATTAAGTATTTGCGTAGTAACATAGATATAATCACTTTCAGTGGAATAACCCTGCTGCCAGAATATTGTTTCACTTGGTGCATAAATAAAACCCTCAAGTTTACATATCGCTTCAGCTAAAAGTTCTTTATTATAGTCCTTGCTGATAACCCAATTTCCCCATTTATCCTTTTCCAGCAATGAAGGAGCTAAACGATAATATCTAAAACCACCTCCACCCTTCCAGTTTACATCTTTACTTATGCCTCCCTGATCCGTTCCATCTATAACTTTTTTCATTCTGGGTATAATATGAGTATGACAATGTTCTCCGAGCTCTACCATTATCCATTTTCTTCCCATTTTATGTGCTACCGCTCCTGTCGTTCCTGAACCTGCAAATGAATCAAGAACTAT
>CAZPGI010000033.1:0-2176 GCA_964586365.1 uncultured Candidatus Saccharibacteria bacterium | reverse complement strand
AGGTGCAAAAGAGGAATTTGCCAAAAGTGTTATGGTATGGATTTGGGTTGGAAGAAAATGATTGATATTGGAGAGGCAGTAGGAGTGGTGGCTGCCCAAGCTATTGGTGAACCAGGAACGCAGTTAACGATGAGAACCTTTCATACCGGAGGAGTGGTTGGAGAAGTGGATATTACCCGTGGTTTGCCGAGAGTAGAAGAGATTTTTGAAAGAAGAGAACCAAAAGGAGAGGCAGAAATATGCATCAAAGACGGTAAGGTGATTGAAGTTAAAGAAAAAGATGGTGTCATCAAAGTAATGCCTATGCCTGCTAATAATAAAGAAACTAATTCTAAGAAAAAACCAGAAGAAGCGATAGAATACAAAATTCCTCTCAATGTAGAGATTTTAGTTAAGGAGGGGGATTTAGTAAAGAAAGGAGACCCTTTGGTTGCTGGTTCTTTGGATTTGAAAAAGTTATTTAAACTTGTAGGAGCTAGGGCTACGCAAAAATACATTATTAAGGAAATTCAGAAGGTTTATGTTTCTCAAGGTGTTTCCATCCACGATAAGCACGTTGAAGTAATTGTCAGACAAATGTTTTCAAGAGTAAAAATAAAAGATGCGGGTGATAGCTATTTTTCTTCAGAAGAGATAATTTCTAGAGCAGTGATGCTGGAAACTAATGAAAGATTGGAAGAGGAAAAGAAAAAACCAATTGAAGCTGAAGATATTATTTTAGGTATTTCCAAAGTAGCTCTTAATACTGATAGCTTCCTTTCTGCTGCTTCTTTTCAGGAAACTTCGCGGGTTTTAATAGAAGCATCTTTAAGGGGAGAAGAAGATCAGCTAAGAGGGTTGAAAGAAAATGTAATAATTGGTAAACTGGTTCCAATAGGCACGGGAAGAAAGATTAAATAATTTTCTTCGCAGATTATGAAAAAAAATAAAAAAGCTAAACCAGTTTCTCCAAAGAAGAACAGAAAACCTTTAATTGAAAAACCTAAAATTAATCTGACCTTAAGCGACGAAGTAAAAAGATACATCTTATCTTCACTTTGCTTTTTTTTGACTATAATTTTCCTTTTTTCTTTCAGTAACCAAGCTGGTTTTATCGGCAAAAAACTGAAAGATGCTTTTTTCTTTCTCCTGGGCAATGTTTTTTATATTACTCCTTTAATTTTAGCTTTATTGGGAGCAGATTTTCTGAAAGAGAAAGAATCGTTTAAAGAAAACAAAAACATTTTGCTTTTAGCGGGCTTTGTCTTTTTTATTGCTGTTTCTGCCATTTTTGGTTTGCTGGAAATGAAAAGTAATGATTCTCTTAAAAATTCTTTTGATGTTTCTCATGCTGGTCAGGGAGGCTGGCTTGGTTATGTTATTTCTTGGCCCATGTTTAAAGGTTTTGATTTTTGGGTTTCTTTTTTCATTTTGTTTATTGTGGCAATATTTTCTTTTGTGTTAATACTTAAACCGCTTTTGAAAAAGAAAGAAAGAGAAGAGGAGGCTGTTGTAGAGGAAGAGGAAGGAGAAGAGGAGGAGGAAGAAAAACCGATAATCAGCTTAACTAGATTAAAGGAAAAATTAGAAGCAATTCCTGAGAGAAAAGAAGAACCAGAGCCAGAAATAATTACAGATGCCTTTGAGTTTAATAAAAAGCAGAAAGCTTTTGAAGAAAAGAAAAAAGAAAACACTCAATACAAATATCCTTCTCTTGACCTTTTGTCTAGTAAAAAGAGCATGGCTGAAGGAGGAGACATTGCTTACAATTCGTCAATCATCAAAAGAACTTTACAAACCTTTGGCATTCCGGTAGAAATGTCTGAAGTTAATGTTGGTCCTACGGTTACTCAATATACCCTTAAGCCAGCTGAAGGAATAAAGCTATCAAGAATAACTGCCTTGCAAAATGATTTGGCTTTGGCCTTAGCTAGTCCGACCATTAGAATAGAAGCGCCTATTCCGGGCAGACCTTTGGTGGGAGTGGAAATACCTAATAAAAAAAGAGCGGTAGTGGGTTTGAGAGAGATTCTGGATACAGAAGAGTTTAAAAAATCTTCTCATCCTTTGCTAGTGGCTTTGGGTAAAGATGTAAGGGGGGCGCCAGCTTTTGCCGATATAGCAGACATGCCCCATCTATTGGTAGGGGGAACAACTGGTTCGGGCAAAACCATTTCTTTGAATGTTATAATTCTTA
>CAZPGI010000032.1:0-2314 GCA_964586365.1 uncultured Candidatus Saccharibacteria bacterium | reverse complement strand
TTCTGATTTAATTTTAGCAGATATTCCTGGCTTAATTGCAGGGGCTTCTTCGGGCAAAGGATTGGGGATTAAGTTTTTAAAACATATCGAGAGAACAAGAATTCTTTTTCATTTACTTTCAGCAGAATCAGCAGATTTGTTTCAAGATTATTCAATTGTCAGGCAGGAATTGAAAGAATACAACAGCGAACTTTTAAAGAAAAAAGAATATGTTTTTGTTTCTAAAGCTGATTTATTGGAAAAAGAAATTTTGGCAGAGAAAATTAAAGAATTGAAGAAAAAGCTTAAGGGCAGAGAAGTCTATCCTTTTTCCATCTTTGATGCTGATTCTTTGAAGAAAGTTAAAGACATTTTAAATAAATTAACATGAAGAAACCAGAGCTAATGAGTCCTATTAGAGATTGGGCGAGTTTGGAGGCTTGCAAGAATTATGCTGATGCTGTTTATTTCGGTTTGGACGATTTAAGCTTAAGAGCTAGAGCTGGAATTAAAACCAAAGACCTTTCTGCTTTTGTCAAAGCTTGTCATGATTGTAAAATTAAAGCTTATCTAACGCTTAATTCAATGCTTTACAATCAAGATTTGGCTAAAGCAGAAAAGCTTGCCCAAGAAGCCAAAAAAGCCAAAGTTGACGCTTTGATTATCTGGGACTTGGCGATGGCAGAAATTGCCAAACAAGCCAAGCTTCCTTTTATTGTTTCTACTCAAGCTAATGTTTCTAATTGGAAAGCTGCTTTGTTTTGGAAAAAGTTAGGAGCCAAAAGAATTGTTTTGGCCAGAGAAATGAGTTTAAAACAGATAAAGGAATTGAAGAAAAAAGCTGATATTGAAGTAGAGGCTTTTGTTCACGGAGCAATGTGTTTGGCTGTTTCAGGAAGATGCATTCTTTCTTCTTATCTTTATTCTAAATCAGCTAACTGTGGTTATTGCAGTCAGCCTTGCCGAAAGCAATGGTTTTTATCAGACGAAGAGGGTAATGTTTTGGTTAATGAAGGCAAGTATTTTTTAAGTTCTAAAGATTTATGTTTGATTGAATACATTCCTGAATTGATTAAAGCAGGCATTGATGCTTTTAAAATTGAAGGCAGGAGAAGAGACCCTAGGTATATTGAAACAACTTCCAGATGCTATCGGCAAGCCATTGATTCGTATTTTGATAAAACATTTACCAAGGAAAAAGTTAAAAAGTGGAAAGAAGAATTATCTTCTGTTTACAATCGGGGGTTTTCCACTGGTTTCTATTTTTCTGTTCCGGGTAAAGAGGGTATTAGCTATGATAAGGCTGACAATGCTTCTTTGGTGAAAAAAGCATATATTGGCGATGTTCTTCATTGCTATCCGAAACTTCAGGTAATTTCTTTGGAATTAAAACACCGAGGCATTAAACAAGGAGAAAAAATTATTATTGAGGGCGAGAAAACATTTATTGAGCAATCAGTTTCTTCTATCCACTGGCAGGGAAAGCCGGTTAAAAAAATGGCTAAAGGTGAAGAGGTTGGTTTAAAGATTGAAGGCCGGGCGAGAAAGGGGGACAAAGTCTTTGCTTTAAAAAGTTGTTAAAATGTATTAAAATTAAACAAACATGGCAAACCAAGAAATAATCTTAATTTCTCTTTTCTTGCTTTTTCTACTTTGGTTGTTTTTGAAAATGACTAGAGCTTCTCAAGAAGTGAGTTTTGATAAAGAGATGATTGATGATTCTAATCAAAGAACAAAAAGCGAGATTAAAGAGCTTTTGGACAGATTAGAAAAAAAGCTTCAAGAAGCAGAAAAAGAAAGAATCGGAGAGTTTGGCGCTCTGAAAGCTGTTTTAGAAGAGCATAAATCTTTAACCAGCGAATTAAGAGAATCAACAGAGAATCTTAAAAGAGTTCTTTCTAACAATCAGCTTAGGGGAAAGTATGGAGAAGAGATTGCTGAAAATCTTTTGAAAACAATGGGTTTTGTAAAAGGAGAGCAGTATGTAGTTAATTCTTCTTCAGAAACCAGTTTTAATCGGCCTGATTTTACTATCTTTTTGCCGGACAAGAAAAAAGTAAATATTGATGTTAAGTTTCCTTATGCTTCTTTTATCAAATATGATGAAACTAGAGATAAAAAATACTTGGCTGACTTTACCAGAGACGTTAAGCAGAAAATTAAAGAAATTTCTTCTCGTGACTACATTAATCCTAGTGAAGATACGGTTGACTTTGTTATTCTTTTTGTTCCTAATGAAATGATTTTCAGCTTTATTTACGACAATTTGAATGATGTTTGGGGCGAAGCTTTGGCTAAAAGAGTAATTCTGGCTGGTCCTTTCAGCTTTGCTGCT
>CAZPGI010000031.1:0-2708 GCA_964586365.1 uncultured Candidatus Saccharibacteria bacterium | reverse complement strand
CGTAAACTTATCCCTTTGGCTAAAGAAAATCCTTTAACTTCTGAGGACGCAGAAAAACTTTGTTTCTGCTTAATGGATGAAATGCAAATTAAAAGGTTCTTGGAAGAAAAAGAAATTGATTTTTCTTATGATTTTGAGGGTAGAGGCAGATTCAGAATCAATGTTTTCCACGAGATGGGCAATGTTTCTGCTTCTCTTCGTTTGGTTTCCAACCGGGTTAGGTCTATTGATGAATTGAACCTGCCCATTCAAGTTTATCGTTTCTGTAAAAATGTTCAGGGATTTGTTTTGATTACCGGTCCTTCCAGCCACGGGAAAAGTACGACTTTGGCAGCTATGATTAATGAAATTAACACAACCAGAGCTTGCCATATTGTTACTATTGAAGACCCAATTGAATATATTTTTGAAGACGATAAAGCAATAATCAATCAAAGAGAATTGAATTATGATACTTTATCTTTTGAGCGAGCCTTGAAATCAACTTTTCGAGAAGACCCTGATGTAATTATGGTGGGAGAAATGAGAGACCCGGAAACAATTGCCACAGCTATTACTGCAGCTGAGACAGGCCACCTAGTTTTAGCTACTTTGCATACCAACTCTGCTTCTCAAACTATTCATAGGATTGTTGATTCTTTTGCCGGAGAACAACAGAATCAAATAAGGACGCAGTTATCTAGTTCTTTGGTTGGAGTTATTTCCCAAAGATTGGTTCCCTCAATTGGGGGAGGAGTAATTCCAGCTTGTGAAATTATGTTTAATACAGCAGCGGTAGCTAATTTGATTAGAGAAAACAAGATTTATGAAATACCATTAGTGATTGATACTTCTTCAGATATGGGCATGGTTTCTTTGAACCGATCTTTAGCTGAATTGATAAGAAAAAAATTAGTTGCTTTTGAAGACGCGGAGATTTTTTCTCCCAATATCAGAGAGCTTAAAAAATTATCATCTTATTAATTTTTATGAAATACTCTTTTGTTGCCAGAGATTTAAAAGGAAAACAGCAAAAAGGAACGATTGAAGCTTCTTCTCGAGAAGCAGTGCTTGATATTTTGGCTAGCCAAAATCTTTTTCCTGTTGCTATTGAAGAAGAAACAGCCAAGAAAGGAGACTTAAATATAAAAATTAATCTTTTTGGCGGAATTTTCCATAAAGATATTGTTATGTTTTCTAGACAATTGGCTATCATGATTGATGCCAATGTTTCTCCAGCAGAAGCCTTAGATACTTTGGCGGCCCAAACCACGAAAGTTGTTTTTAAAGAAAAGATTTACAAAATAGCTGAAGACGTTAGGAGTGGAACACTTCTTTCTAAAGCTTTTTCCAAATATCCTGAGATATTTTCCAGTTTTTATGTTAATATGGTTAAATCAGGAGAGGTTTCCGGAGATTTGCCGAGAATTTTGGAAAGAGTGGCCGAACATTTGGAAAGTGAATATATGATTCGTTCAAAAACCAAAGGCGCAATGATTTATCCAGCAGTAATTTTGGTTGTTTTTATTCTGATATTCGCGGTTATTATGATTTTTGTTATTCCTGGACTAGTGGATATTCTGGAAAGTTCTGGTCAAGAATTGCCTATAGCAACGAAGATGATTATTTTTATCTCTGACATTGTTAATAGGTTTTGGTATTTGCTTCTTTTGGGCTTAGTAGGGATTGTTGCCCTTTTAACTCTTTACCCCAAAACCGAAGAAGGAAAAGAAATTACCGACAATTTAATTTTAAAGATTCCGATTATCAGTCCTTTTGTAAAGAATCTTACCATGACTCGTTTTGCTGAAAACTTTTCTGCTTTGATTTCAGCTGGTATTCAAATCACCGAAGCTTTAGAAGTAGTAGCTGGATTGGTGGGCAATAATGTTTACCAAAGAGCGATTTTAGAAACAAAGGATAGGGTGATAAAAGGAGAATCAATGAGCAGCGTTTTAGCCAAATATCCTCAGATTATTTCTCCTCTTTTTGTTCAGATGGTGGCAGTGGGGGAGAAAACAGGAAGACTTGATTCTTCGTTAATGAATGTGGTAAGATTTTACAAACAAGAAACAGACACTTTTGTTAATTCTTTGTCCAGTATTATTGAGCCGATATTAATGATAGGATTGGCAGTAATGGTTGGTTTCTTGGTAGCAGCTGTGATTCTGCCTATTTACCAAGTAAGTACTAGTATTCAAGCATAAGCATTTGACAAGAATAAGCAACGTCTGATAGAATACAATAAAAGAATATTTAATAATTTAAAGGTCGTTTACGTTTTAATAGGGAAAATAATTTAAAGACTATGGACAAAAAAGGTTTTACATTAATTGAGTTGTTGGTGGTTATTGCCATTATTGGTATTTTGTCAGGATTAATTATTGTTTCTTTGTCCGGAGCTCAGAATCAAGCTAGGGATGCAAGGATAAAGTCTGCTTTGGACCAATTAAGAGCGCAGGCAGAGATTTATAAATCAATTAATAATACTTATGGCGTCACTACTAATGATGGTGTGGCCTGTAACGTGGCCAGCACTTTTTTAGCAGACGGAACAGAAGGAGATAAACTTTGCGAGGATATTCAAGCTCAAAGCTCAGGAGCTTTAGCGGTAAACATAGTAACCGGAGAGTCAGGAAAATATTGTATCCAAAAAACTCTAAATAGCGGCACTGTTTGGTGCGTTGATTCTACCGGCTATTCTGGAGCCATTAATGGTTGCGATGATA
>CAZPGI010000030.1:0-2795 GCA_964586365.1 uncultured Candidatus Saccharibacteria bacterium | reverse complement strand
TTTATCAAAATCTCCAGCTTAACCAAATCAGCTGGCCGATAACCAATTTCTTTAAAAGTTAAAGAAGCAAATCCTTGAGTAATGTTCAGTAAATTCTCGTAAAACTTACCGATAATCTCTCTTAAGGGCATTTCATAAATTAATAAATAGCGGTTTTCGCCAAAAGGATAAGAATCAATATGCTTACCTTCCAAACTATTAATAAACTCAAAGACTCGGCCGAGATAAGCTGAGCCAATGATAATTCTCACTTCAGCCCAAGGCTCAGAAAAGTTCTTAAAATCATCAGACCAATTAACTGGACTGTAAATTAAAACTTCTTTTCCTCTGCTATCTTTAGCTTTAAATAAAACTTGAGGAGAACTTACTACCAAATCCAAACCAAACTCTCTTCTTAGTCTTTCCATGGTAATTTCAGCATGCAAAGAACCAAGAAAACCGCAAAGAAAACCTCGCCCAAAAACATGAAAACTTTGTTGTTCAAAAAACAAGGCCGAATCGTTTAATTTCAACTTTAAAAGAGCTGTTTTTAATAATTCAAATTCATCTTGCTCTTTAGGATATAAAGAAACAAAAATTTTCGGCTCTGGATTTTTATATCCCGGCAAAGGTTCAACCAAATCTTCTTCTCCTAATAAGACAATAGTGTCTCCGATTCTTATCTTTTCCGGGTCTTTTATGCCAGTGGCAATATAGCCAATTTCTCCTGAACTTAATTCTTGAACTGGAGATCTTTCTGGTTTAAAAATTCCTAGTTCTTTTACCACCCCTTGGGCCTGGGAATTAATAAAATATATTTTATCGTTTGTCTTAAGAGAACCATCAATTATTCTAATGTAAGAAACAACTCCCAAAAAGGGATCGTACTGGGAATCAAATATCAATGCTCGTAAAGGCTTGTCTGAGTTATCTGGAGCTTCTTTTATTTTCTCTATTACTTTTTCCAAAAGCAAAATAACACCTTCCCCTGTTTTAGCTGAAATAGCCAACACCTCTTCTGGCTTAAATCCTAAAAGTTCTTTAATTTCTTTTTTCACTTCTTCAGTTCGCGCCTGAGGAGAGTCTATTTTATTAACAGCAGGAATAATAGTTAATCCTTCTTCTCTGGCTAAATCCAAATTAGTAATAGTCTGAGCCTGAATGCCTTTAGTGGCATCAACCAAAAGGATCGCTCCTTCTACTGCTGCCAAGCTCCGCGAAACTTCATAATTAAAATCAATATGGCCAGGCGTATCAATCAAATTCAAGACTATCTTTTCTCCCTTAAAAAGATATTCCATCCTCACCGGCGTCATTTTAATGGTAATCCCCTTTTCTCTTTCCAAATCCATGCTGTCTAGATACTGAGGTCTCATTTTATCTTTCTTAATTGTTTCTGTAATTTCTAAAAACCGGTCAGCTAAAGTTGATTTACCGTGGTCAATGTGACTAATAATGACAAAGTTTTCAATTTTCATTTTTTGCTAAAAACTTATCCAAAAAACTACTCTCTTCTGTTTTCAATAAATAACTTGCCAAAAGATAAACAAGTCCGGCAACAAGACAAGCAAGAGCAAACCAAACCAATTGGCCAAATAAAGATAAAGACAATGGCCAATATCTGATAAAAATAAGGAGAATCAAAGTCATCATAATGGTAGAAATTAATATTTTTGAAAAAGAAACTAATACTTTTTTAAATCCAAAATCTCCAACCTTGCGCCAAAAAAAGAAAAGCAGAGCGAAGAATTCAAAAAGCAAGCTGATATTAAAAGCCAAAACCAAGCTTAAAATTTTAATATCGGCTAAATTGGTAAAACCAAAAGTATTTTCAAAAATCTGAGCCAGAAAGCTTTCCGAAGCAGAAGAAATATTAACAAAAAAGAAACAAAGAAAAGCATTGACCAACATAAAAAAAAGAGAAATTAAAGTTGGAGTCAAAGAGTCTTTTAAACTGAAAAATCCTCTTAAAATAATTGGCGCTAAACATTGAGCCGCAGTGCTTAAAAAATACAGACCCAAACAAGCAGCTGTAATCTCCACTGCTGTTCCTTGAAAAGCTCCGGTTTGAAAAATAATATTAACTATTGGTTTTCTTAAAAGAAATATTAAAACACCAACCGGAAAAGAAAAATACAAAACCGAAGAAAATACCATTCTAAATCTTTCTAAAAACTCTTCTTTTCTCTTGGCCACCCATAGCTTAGATAAAGCAGGAAAGGCTGCTGTCGCAAAAGGAATGCCAATAACTCCGATGGGCAGATACCTTAAATTATTGGAAAGATTAAAAACAGAAATCGCTCCTTCGCCAATACCAGAAGCAATCAAGGTAATAATAATAAAACTGAATTGAACTGAAGAAGAAGAAATAATCCTTGGACCAATCATTAAGAAAAAGTCTTTGATTGCTTTATGATTGAAAGAAAAAATAGCTTGATATTTAAAACCACTGTTCTTGGCTCCAGGAAACTGAACCAAAAAATGAAGAAAAGAACCTAAAACTACTCCTAAGCCGGCACCAAAGATTCCCCAATGCGGAGAAAGAAAGACAATGCCAAAAATAATTCCTAAATTGTAAAGAATCGGAGCTAAAGAATAGGCTAAAAATAAATTGAAATAATTAAGAATAGCGGTAAGAATTGAAGACAAACCAAAAAAGAAAACGCTTAAAAATACTAATCTAGTAAGCTCAACTGTCTTGGCTTGAGCTAAAGAGTCAAATCCTGGAGCTAGATAAGAAACGAGCTGAGGAGTAAAAGCTATAAAAACAAAAAAAACTAAAAAGTAAAGAAGTAAAAAAATATTCAAAACATAGT
>CAZPGI010000029.1:0-3010 GCA_964586365.1 uncultured Candidatus Saccharibacteria bacterium | reverse complement strand
AGGCCAAGCCAAAGATTTCCTGGAAGAAGTTTACCGAGCCAATGAAAGAGAAATTGCTTTGGTTAATGATTTACTAGACTTGACTAGGATTCAAACTGGCAAGATTGCCTACAAGTTTGAAGATGTTCAGCTAGATGATTTAACAGCTGAAGTGATTAAGGAGATTGAACCAGAAGCTCAAGCTAAAAATCTAAAGCTTGTTTTTGAAAAACCAAGCAAACCTCTTCCTAAGATAAAGGCTGATTCTCAGAAATTAAGGCAAGTAATCTTTAATCTCTTGGATAATGCCATTAAGTATACCAAAGAAGGAGAAGTAAGGGTGAGTTTGGACTTTAATCCTTTTTCTCAGATAGTTATTCTTAAGGTTCAAGATACAGGCATGGGTATGTCTTCAGAAGAGATCAGCAATCTTTTCAAACTTTTTAACCGCAGCCAGTCTGCAGTTAATGCTTATCCCTCAGGAGTGGGCATTGGTCTTTACTTTGCTTCAGAGATTGTCAAAGCTCATCAAGGACGTATCTGGGCAGAGTCTGCTGGTCCAGGCCGGGGTTCTGCTTTTTATGTGGAGTTGCCGGAAAAAAGGAGAGGCTAAAGAGCCTCTTTTTTAAGAGTTTTGCTTCTTTTAAATACGTGTTAGATAGTTAATGACTTTATGGAGCCCAACGTAGTTCAAACATATTTTCATTGTTCTAGTTTCTTTCCGTTGATTCAATGTCATAACCAAGGAATTCAGGGCCGTTGTCAGTCTGGATGTTCTTAATAGGAACCAGGCACATAATATCTTCCTTTAATAAGGTGGAGCATATCATATGAACAAGCGCAGTGTATTGACAAACGCAAAAAATTGCTAAATTATATTAAAAAATAGATAATATGGTTTTTTTAATTTCGGCTAATAATAAAAATGTTAATGATTTTAAAAATAATCATAGATAATATTATCTATAAAAAGAAAAAATGTTTCAACCGTCTAAACATAAACCTAATCAAAAATATTATTTTGATAAGGTTCGAGCCGAATCTTTAACAAGACGAGTAGTAAAAATAAATAATCGTAATATAATTTTTGGTGTAGAAGGACCTATTATTTTATCAGAAGGAAAATTTTGGTCTATTTCTGCTGAAGTTGAGAATGGTCGTTGGGGAAAACACTGGATTATGGTAGCTCCTGATCTGCCAATAATTTTAAGAAGAAAGAGTTGTTTTCTCAGAATTGATTCTGGGTGTTTATCTGGAATTTTAGGAGACATAACGTGCGATTGTATGGAACAATTTAAAACGTCTCAAAGAGAAGCATTGAAAAAGCAAGGAATTATTATTTACATTCCCAATCAAGATGGTAGGGGTCATGGAAGTGAATTTAAAATGGCCAATCAAAGACTTATGAACGATTGTAGAATGGATACTATTGCTGTAGCCGAACGTTTTTATAGAAGCCATGATAAAATAGATATTAGAACATTTGATGAAGCAGTTATTATTCTTCAAGCGCTTGGTTTTCCGCGGGGGTATAAATTTTATTTAGGCACTAAAAACCCAAGAAAGGTTCAAGCTCTTTTAGAAGGAGGTTATGTTGTTGAAGATCACGAAATTTCAACCAAAAAAGAAGCCAAGTTTTTAAAAATAAATCTTAAAGCAAAATATAAGTTTTTTGAGGAGGAAAAGAGAAATATGAGACCAATTAAAAAAGACAAGTTTTTTAGAGACAGAGAATCTACTTATACTATTTTGGCAATAGGATGCGTTAAATGCGGAGAGAATGTTCTGCTTTATCAAAAAGACGGAAGGGGCAATCTTAAACGACTTTACCTTAATCGTATTTTATTTCCAGAAAATTTGGCATCCCTACAAGACACCGTAAAAAATGTTAAAAAAATGAAAGCGCTTAAATGTAAGTGCGGACAATTGATTGGATTACCAATGCTTCATCGCGAAGGACGTTTAGCGTTCAGATTGATACAGGGAAATTACACTAAAAGGAGGCATAAACTATGATTATTACATTTGATGGGGAAGCAGGAACGGGAAAGGGAACATTGGCAAGGTTGTTAGCTAATGCCCTTGGTATTCCACATTATGATATTGGTCTAATGTTTCGTAAGATTGCAATACTTAATCGTAAACTGAAATTTTGTGAAATTTACAAACTTGTATCGCTAGATGTTCCTTATAACGATAGCTATCTTTGTTCGGAAGCAATAGGAATAGAAACAGCTAAACTTGCCGAAAAATATTCATCGACAATAAGCACAATCGTTCGGGCGAAGATAAAAGATAAAGACTTTGTTTGTGATGGTAGGACGGTAGGAACAGAAGTTTACCCTGAAGCCGATATTAAGTTTTTTCTTTTTTGTTCATATCAAGAACGATGTAGACGTAGAAATGCTCAATTGTGTTTTAGGGACAATTTAGATGCAAAGCGCCTTAAGATTCCTGAGGGAGCTTATGTTATTAATACTACTAACAAAACACCAGAAGATCTTCTTCAAGAGGTGCTCTATTTTAAAAAATATCTTTTGGGCAAGTAGAAAGAAACCGACATGAGTGTCGCTTTTTGTTTTTAATATGGTATCTGTCTAGGCATAGATAAATGTGTCCCGCCCACAAATCAATTAATGTTTCTTGGTTTCATTTAATCGTCTGCCCCATCAAGCCTGTTCTTCCGCTAATCTGGCCGTACCAGGCACATAATATCTTCCTTTAATATATCATATGAACCAGCGCAACTCGTTGACTTTTAATTCTTTTTTACCTATAATGTTTTTATATGAACATTGAGGAAATTATTAAGCTTACCAATGCAGTCTACAAAGTAACTAACCTTTTTCCAGCTAAAGACCCTCTTAAAATAGCTATCAGGAAAGAGGCGCTTGATGTTTTATTCTTTTCAATTCTTGTTGCTAAAGGAGTTGACCCTAAAAGCAAGGGGAATGTTTTCACTAGCTTAAAACTTCTGGAAGCATATTTTCAAATTTCTAGCAAGCAGAATTGGGTAGATGAACGCAATTTT
>CAZPGI010000028.1:0-3538 GCA_964586365.1 uncultured Candidatus Saccharibacteria bacterium | reverse complement strand
AGAAAGCCCAAAGAAGAAATTCCTAAAAAAACAAGCGGAGAATATTTGCAAGGAACAGGAAGAAGAAAAACATCTGTAGCCAGAGTTCGTCTTTATGAAAAAAAGAATGGAGGAATGATAGTGAACGATAAAAGATTGGAAGAGTATTTTCCTACTGAAGCTTTGCAAAAAACAGCTCTTTCTGCTTTAGATAAAATGAAGTCTTTAGACAGGTTTGAGATGAAAGTAGTAGTGAGGGGAGGAGGCCTGAGCTCTCAAGCAGAAGCAATAAGGCATGGGGTTGCTAGAGCTTTAGTGCTTTATGATTCCGAATATAAAAAAAGATTAAAAAAAGCAGGATTCTTAACTAGAGATTCAAGAATGAAAGAAAGAAAAAAGTTTGGTTTGAGAAGAGCAAGAAGAGCTCCTCAGTGGTCAAAACGATAAAAAGAAATACGCCTGTGGAGAGGCGTATTTTTAATTTATTTTATTGGAAACATACAACTTGTTGTTGCTGAGGAAATAAATCAATTTTTCTTTTTCGTCAAACCAGAATTTTTTTACTGGTAAATTATTAACTGGAAAAGCATTGATTCTGTCCCGGTTATCTATCTCGCTAATCATTAAATTATTGTTTAAAAGATAAAAGAAATAATCGTCATTAAACCAAGCTAGGTCGTCAATTGTTGAGGAAAATCTAGAAAGAAAAATGAGAGAACCGCTTTTTTGAAAGAAGGGACTGTCAAAATCTTTTAAAAGAAGAAGCCATAATTCATAGCCATTGCTGAAAATTATTTTATCAGCCCTGGTTTCATAATCAAAGAGTCCATTTGTTGTTTTTAAAAAAAGCTCCCAGTTTTTTTTGTTTTCATTAAAAAGATAAGAGGAAGAAGATTTATCAAAAACGAATATTTTGTCAGCAATAGTTAATAGTTTGAATTTATCCAATTTTAATGGTTTTTCAGTAAGAGTTTCTTGGTTTTTAGATAATAAATTGGTTCTAACCAAGAGTCCGTTTTCAATTGTATATAGATTGTAATAATCTTTTAAAGCAAAGGCATCGGCTGTTGTTTTGAGTACTTCTGATTTTTTAAGAGAAGGATTATACCTTAGTATTTGCTTGTCCAAAGAATAGGCGATGGTTTCTTCTTCCAATTCATAATCATCTGCTTCTTCCATTATTTTAAGTCGGGTCAAGGAAGCAGGATCAGTTGTATCTAAATAATAATATATTGATTGACCGAGAGAGTTTTTCCCTTTGATTATTATTTTATTACTGTTCTTAAAGAACTCTATTTTCTCAATATCAGTAAAGTATTTTTCAGGGTTAAGAACGAGGTTATTTTCTGAAGAAATTATTTCATTATTTTCTGTTAGATAAAGTATTTTTTTCTTGTCAGGAGAAATAAAGAAATCTTTAATGTTTTCTTTATAAATTTGAAAAGGAATATTTTGAGGGAAAAGATAAACGTTTTCAGCTTTAGTTACTTTTTTCTCTTCTATGTTCAATGTTTTTTCCCAAGCTTGGTAACCAGTTTTTTCTATCCGTATTTTATATTCTCCTGGGGTTAAGTTTTGAACAAGCAGGTCCCGGCTGAAAGCAGAGGTTTTGTTTTTGTATTGGTCGTTGATAAAAACACTAACCTCGGGAATAGAAGTTTTAATACTTAACCCTCCAGTTTCTACTAATTTCATTTTTTTAAAATCCAAACGATAACCTTGAATGTTAAGGATAAGAAGCGGAGCGACAATCAGAAAAGCTAAAACCAAAACAATGAAAGCTAATTTTTTTACCAAAAATTTTTCCATGATATATAGACATTGTTGTATAATTTTGGATAAAAATCAAGGTCTTGCCAATTCAATCTTTATTAGCTACAATGGGCCTGTATGAAGATAGGCATTGATCTAGGAACAAAAAATTCACTTGTTTTTATTCCTCACAAGGGAGTAGTTTTAAACGAACCTTCAGTGGTAGCTGTTTCTTTGACTGAAAACAAGATTTTGGCAGTGGGAAAAGAGGCCAAAGAAATGATTGGCAGAACGCCAGACACTATTCAGATATTCAGACCATTAAAAGAGGGGGTTATTGCTGATTACCGGAGTACTCAAGCTATGCTTAAGCATTTTATAGACAAAGTTAATACTGGTTTGAATAGGTTTTTTAAGCCTGAACTTTTAGTAGGGGTGCCAGCAGGGATTACTTCTACTGAAAAAAGAGCGGTTATTGAGTCAGGAATATTGGCTGGAGCCAAAGAAGTTTATCTGGCTAAAGAGCCGATTCTTTCTGCTATTGGCGCAGGCATTCCCATTAATTCTTCTTCCGGTCATTTGATTATTGATATTGGCGGAGGAACGACCGAGGTGGCAGTAATTTCTTTAGGAGGGATGGTAACTTTTCAGTCTTTACGCGTGGCTGGAGATAAACTTGACCAAGCAGTGGCTGAATATATTAAAGAAACCTATAACTTGGCAATTGGAGAACAGACAGCTGAAGAGATTAAGATAAAAATAGGAACAGCGGTCATTGAGAAAAATCCTAAGTTTTTGGAGATAAGAGGAAGAGACTTGGTAATGGGTTTGCCCAAGACAATAAAAATTAGTTCTAATGAAATTTGCCGAGCCACAGAAGACCCGCTCAAGGAAATAATTCAATGCATTAAAAATGTTTTAAGGGAGACTCCGCCAGAATTGTCAGCTGACATAATGGACAAAGGAATGGTGGTGGCTGGCGGTGGAGCTTGTTTGAGAAACATTGCTTTATTGGTTTCCAAATCAACCGGCGTGCCTTGTTTTATTGCTGATGAGCCATTAAGTTGCGTAGCCAGGGGCACAGGAGCAGTTTTGGACAATCTTGATGTGTATAAAAAAAGTATAATGTCGCAAAAATAATCAATATGAGCGAAGAAAAATTAATCATCTTTGGCCAGCATAAGATTAAAGGAGAGATTTCAGCTGTTGGGGCTAAAAATGCTGCTTTCCCCGTGCTTACTGCTGCTTTGCTTACCAATGAAGATTGTGTTGTTGGCAATCTTCCTTTAATAGAAGATGTTTTTAGGTTGTTGGAGGTTTTTCAAAGCATGGGAGTAGAAGTTTCTTGGTTGGGAGAAAGAAAGGTAAGAATTAATGCCAAAAGAATGAATCCAACCAAGATTAACAATGAAATTGTTTCCAGGTTTAGAGGAGCAGTTGTTCTTTTAGGAGCAATGCTTGCTCGTTTTAAAAAAGCTTCTTTAGCTCAGCCAGGTGGTTGCCTTATTGGATCAAGACCAATTGATACTCATCTTGACGCTTTTAAAGAATTAGGAGTTTCTATTAAAAAAAGCAATGATAAAGTAAGTCTCTCTTTTAATGGTTTTTTAAAAAGCAAGGCAGTGACTTTAGATGAGTTCAGCGTGACTGCTACTTCCAATGTTCTGCTTTTTGCTTCTTCTTTAACAGAGCCGATTGTAATAAAAACAGCTGATTTGGACTACCCTAATCAAGAATTGATGAAAGCGCTAAACAAAATGGGAGCAAGAGTAAGATTAATTGGTCCTCATGAAATAAAAGTAGAAGG
>CAZPGI010000027.1:0-4024 GCA_964586365.1 uncultured Candidatus Saccharibacteria bacterium | reverse complement strand
GTGGCTAATTTCAACAATAGCGCCCATTAATCTAGTAATCCCTAAGCCATAACAACCCATAAAAATCAAATTGCCTTTTTCGTCTCTTAAATTAAATGGCTCAGAATATCTTGCCCCGAGTTTAAAAATGTTTCCCACTTCTACTGCTTTAGCTTCTTTTAATTGTTTGTTTTTGCATTGAGGGCAAACTCCTTGATAAATTTCTTTATTCACTGCCAATCCGCAAGAAGAACAAATAAATATCGTATCTTCTCCAGCTGGAGTTACTGCTTGAAACTCATGAGAATATTGAGAAAAAGTTCCGCCTGAGGCCAAGGTTAAATATGTTTTCTCTTTTATCCCGCATCTTTCCCAGACAAGATTATAAGCATCTTTGACTTTTTCATAATACTGATTCAGGTCATCTTCACTAGCATGAAAAGAATAAAGGTCTTTCATAATAAACTCCCTGCCTCTTAAAATTCCTGATTTTGCTCGAGGCTCATTTCTAAACTTTGTCTGAATCTGATAAACATATCTTGGCAAATCTTTAGAAGACAAAATATGCTTTTTCATTAAAGGTGTAATTATCTCTTCATGAGTCCAGCCCAAGCCAAACTCTTCATCTTTAATCTTAAACATTTCTTCCACTTTCCAGCGCTGAGTCGTCTCCCAATTTTCTTTTGGTTGAAGAGCAGGCATTAGCATTTCCTGTCCCCCAATTTTATCCATTTCTTCTCTGACAATTTTTTCTATCTTTTTTATCACTCTCAGCCCTAAAGGAAGAATTGAATAAATTCCCGAAGAAAGCTTATCAATGTATCCAGCCCTAATCAATAATTGAGCATTAACGCTTTTTTCGTCTTTAGGATTTTCCTTAAAAGTTTTTGAAAATAGTTCACTTTGACGCATATTAAAAAATTATTGTTTTAAATTGAATAAAATCTTTAAAAACTACAAATATAGCTAAAAACATAAGAAAAATCATTCCTGCTTGCTCGATAGTCATTTCCAGTTTTTTGGAAAAAACATTTTTGTCAATAGTGTTTAAAATAATAAAAAGAAACTTTGCTCCGTCAAAAGCTGGTATGGGAATAATGTTGGAAAAAGCCAAACCTAAAGAAATAACAGCTATTAAATTAACCAATTGAAACAATCCTTCTTGGGATATCATCTTGGTAACAGCGTAAATACCCACTGGCCCGCTTAGAGAATAAGCCAATGGCTTGGCTGTTTTGTTCTCCAAAGAATAATTGATTAAATAGCCTAAAACATTAGCAGTATAGTCAAGGATGTTCCATGAATGTAAAAATCCGCAAAAAACCTTTTCGCTCAAAGTGTTGTAATTGATAAAAGCCATTTGGTCATAGCCAACTCCCAAAGGTTTTTCTTTGTCTTCGTTTAAAACTAATAACAAATCTTTTGTTTGTTTGGTCTGGCTATCCATGATTCTTAATTTAACTTCTTTACCTAAATTATTTTCTGTTTCAGTGCTTAAAATATCGCTATTAACCACGTCTTTACCATTAATGGAAAGAATAATATCTTGAGGTTTAATTCCAGCTAAGGCAGCAGGAGTATTTTCGTACACCTCAACAACCAAAGGATAGTTTTTCTGTTCACCAAAAGGAAATTGATATTGAGACAAAATCATATTCTGAGACATCTGAAAAGAAGAAGAAATAATAAGAATGTAAAACAAAACAGCGGCAAAAAGTATATTCATAAAAATACCGCCCAGACAAATTAGAGATTTTACTGCCGGTCCCTTGCTTTCATAACTACGCGGGTCATTGAGCTTTTCTTCATTAATCTCATCCATTCCATATATTTTGTTCAATCCGCCAAAAGGAATCAATCCAATAAAATATTCTGTTTCATTCTTTACTTTTTTCCAAATCTTAGGTGGAAAGCCAATACCAAACTCTTCCACTCCCACGCCAGTCTTTTTGGCAAAAAAGAAGTGACCAAATTCATGGACTATAACCACGCTGCTTAAAACAATAATAAAAATGATTAAATCAACAATCAGCATAAAATTAGCTTTCTAATTCTTTTTTCTTTCTTTCAACAAGCTCATCTACTTTTTTGTTGTATTTATCTACTAGCTCTTGAAGCTTATCTTTGGCTCTAAACTTATCATCTTCCCTAATTGCTCCTTGTCTAGTTTTTTCCTGTATTTCTGACCAAGCTTCATCTCTGAACTTTCTTATCGTCCTTTTGGCACTATCTTCAATCTGAGCAACAGCCTTAATCATCTCTTTTCTTAGTTCTTCAGACATTGGGGGAAGGTTAATAATGATATTGGCTCCCTCTACTATCGGAGAAAAACCCAATGATTCTCTAACCAAAGCTCTTTCAATTGATTCAATATAAGACCTGTCCCAAGGTTGAATTATAATCTGCCTCGGTGAAAAAAGAGAAATTGCTCCTAATTGCTTAATCGGCAACATCTCTCCAAAACAATCTGCTTTAATATCTTCAACTAAAGCAGGCGAAGCGTGTCCAGTTCTTATCGCTGCTAATTTTTTTTGAACAAAATCAACTATTTTTTCAAACTCTGGCTCTGTTTTCTTAATTATTTCTTCATGCATAAGCCTATAATTTTAAAAATAAATTTTCCAAAACCAGCTTTTTGCTGACATTGGTTGAATTAATTAAATATCTTGACCTTTCAATATTCTTTATTATTTCTTTTGTCCTCTCTAAAGAGTTTTTATTATTCATTGCTTCAAAAATCATTTTTCTTCTGAAAACTCTTTCCCAGATATCTATTATCTCATCAATGTTTTCCAGCTCAGACATTTCTTTGGCATAATTGAATCTTTGATAATATTCGGCTCGAGATAAAAATTCAATATCTTTAACCGCTTGATTAAAAACTTCTACTTTTTCTGGATTGTTAAAGAAATCAACTGCCTTGCCTATCTGACCAGAAGAAATTGCTGCTATTTCTTTTGCTTTTTTCAAAGAAACTCCTAGGGAAAGCAAATGTTCTTCAATATCTTCTCGAGAGACTAAAGAAAACTTAATTTCTTCCAAACGAGAGCGAATTGTATCTAAGAGCATAAAAGGAAAAGGAGTTATTAATATTAAAATTGAATCTCCTTTTGGCTCTTCTAAGGTTTTTAAAAAAGCATTCTGAGCCTCTTTCTTCATTAAATGTGCATCATCGATTATACCAATTTTAAACTGGTGGCAATAAGGTTTGAAAGAAAGTCTTTCTTGAAGCTGCCTTATTTCTTCAATCTTAATTTCTTGGCCCAAAGAAGATAAAAGAAAAAAGTCAGGGTTCCCGTTTAACTCATCATTAAAAATCATCTGAGCAAAACTTATAGCTATTGTTTTCTTTCCTACTTTATCTGGTCCAGAAAAAAGCAAAGCATGAGGAATGTTTCCTTTTTTTACAATCTTTTGCAATATCTCTTTTTGCTTTTTATGGCCAACGATATTATTCATCTTTTACTCTTTTTATATCTGCTCCCAATTTCCTTAATCTTTCTTCTATCTTTTCATAACCTCGGTCAATTTGATAAATATTGCTGATAGATGTTTTCCCTTCAGCAATTAAACCAGCGATAATTAAAGCTGCTCCTCCCCTTAAATCAAATGAACCCAAATCTTCTCCATAAAGGTTAACTGGTCCATTGATAATAGCACGATGAGGGTCAGAAACAAAAATATCGGCTCCCATTTTTGTTAAACCTTCCAAGTATTTTAACCTGCCTTCATACAAAGGGTCATGAAGCAAAGTTTGACCTTCAGCTTGAGTAGCCAAAACTCCCATTACTGATAATAAATCAGAAGGAAAGCCAGGATAAGGCAGACTCTGGACCTTTTTTATCTTCACAGATTTCCAAGGCTTAACTCTTACTTCTGCTCTATTCTTGTCCTTCATGGTTATTTCCAATGGCACGCCAGCATCTTTTAATCTTTTTAAAGTAAAATTCAAAAAAGGATATTCCACGTTCTTCACTAAAACATCTCCTTTGGTCGCAGCTGCCATAATAATAAAGGTTCCCGCTTCAATGGGGTCATAAAGTAA
>CAZPGI010000026.1:0-4477 GCA_964586365.1 uncultured Candidatus Saccharibacteria bacterium | reverse complement strand
TTGATGAGTTTCAGAACTTTTCTACTGATTCTTTTGCCAACATTTTGTCTGAAGCGAGAAAGTATCGTCTTTCTTTAGTGTTGGCCCACCAATACATTGCTCAAATGGAAGAAAGAGTAAGAGATGCTGTTTTTGGCAACATTGGAACAATGATAGTTTTTCGAGTGGGGGCTGATGATGCAGAGTTTTTGGAAAGAGAGTTTTCTCCAGAGATTTCTGTTGAAGATATGGTTAATCTTCCCAAACAGAACATTTATGTCAAACTAATGATTGATGGTTTAACTTCCCGGCCTTTTTCAGCAGAAACTTTGCCTCCAGTAGAAATACCAGAAAAGACTTATGTTAATGAAATTATTGAGTTTTCTAGAAAAACTTATGGAACTTCGCGAAGCATTGTTGAAGAAAGAATAGCGGCTGAATCAGGCGTTGACCAGCTTCCTAGCCATGTTTTGTATGATGCTGTTTGTCAAAACTGCGGCAAAAGCTTTAAAGTTCCTTTTAAGCCTGATGGTAAAAGGCCGGTTTATTGTAAAAATTGCCTTAATAACAAAAAGAATAATGATTTTGACCCTTTGCCCGTTATTTCTCTAAGAGAAATAACTAAAACTTTTAGGCCAATATCGAAAAAAAAGCATCAAGAAGAAATAATTGTTCATGGGGAAAATATTGAAAACATTAATGCTTCGCCCAAGAAATCAGTGGATGTTGACGGACTAAAAGAATTGATTAAAAAGGCGAAAGAAGAAAAAAAGAAAGAGAGGGGAATAATCAAGCCAGGAGAAAGAATTAAGTTTGATTAGTATTTCTTGCCTTTTTCTTCTTTATTCTGTATTATTAAGGATATGAATAATCTTAGAGATGTTGATGTTAAGGGCAAAAGAGTCTTGGTGAGGTGTGATTTCAATGTTCCTTTAACTGAAGAGGGGAAAGTTGCTCAAGATTTTAGAATTGTTCAAACTCTTCCCTTGCTTGAATATCTAAGGGGCAAGGGAGCTAAAATTATTCTTATCAGCCATTTGGGTCGCCCTGGAGGAAAGAGAGATCTAAAATATTCTTTAGCGCCAGTAGCCGATGTTTTGAGCCAACGTTTTGGTGGTGTGAGGTTTTTGAAGAAAACAATTGGTAGCGAAGTAGAAACTCAAACAAAAAGTTTGCAAGAAGGAGAAGCTCTTCTTCTAGAAAATTTGAGATTTTTCAAAGAAGAGGAAGAAAATAGCCTAGAGTTTTCCCAAGCTCTTTCTCGGCTAGGTGATATTTTTGTTCAGGAAGGATTTTCTGTCTGTCATCGGGAGCATGCTTCAGTAGCGGGTATTCCTAAGTTTCTTCCCAGTTACCCAGGTTTTTTACTGGAAAAAGAAATCAGTGTTTTATCCTGGGTAATGAAAAGTCCGGAAAGGCCTTTTATTTCCATAATAGGGGGGGTAAAAATTGGCGATAAGGCCAAGCTCTTAGAAAAATTACTACAAACTTCTGATTTTGTTTTGGCTGGAGGAAAAATTGCCAACTCAATTTTAGTGGTTAAGGGTATTTGTGTTAGAGATAATTGGACTGAAGATGAATTAAAATTGAAAGATAATTTGCAAAACTTGGATATTGCTAGTCCTAAATTACAGCTACCTGTTGATGGGATAATTTCTTTATCTTCTTTGGAAGAAAATTATTTAAGAATTGGCGCTGTTGGTACTTTAAGAAAAGAGGAGGATATTTTTGATATTGGTCCAGAAACTATTGAAAAGTTTAAAATGATTATTTCTACAGCCAAGACTATTATTTGGAATGGGCCTTTAGGATATTTTGAAAGGGAAGAGTTTCAAGACGGTACTTTGGAAACAATGAAAGCTATTGTTGCGGCAGATGCTTTTACGGTGGCTGGTGGTGGAGAAACGACAGAAATAATTCTAAAGGAAAAAATGGAAGAAAAGTTTGACCATGTTTCTTCTGGGGGCGGAGCAATGCTTGATTTTATTGCCGGAGAAAGAATGCCGGGAATAGAAGTTTTATTATGAAAATAAAGAATATTGAAAAAGCAGCAGAGAGAGTAAAGAAAGCAGTAGACAATAAAGAGCAGATAATCATTTTTGCTGATTCTGATTTAGACGGTTCTGCTTCAGCAGTTATCCTAAAAGAAACAATTGATAATTTATTAGAAAAAGAGCATTTAAAAACAGCTGTTTTTTTTCCGAAACGTAGAGAAGAAGGTTATGGTTTGAATGAAAAAGCCTTGGCAGCTATTATTTCTCAGTTTAAAGATAAGGGGGTGATTATAACTTTGGATTGTGGGATTACTAATTTTGAAGAAATAAAAAAAGCCAAGGAAAGCGGTTTTTCTGTTGTTATTATTGACCATCACCAAGCTATTGGAAAATTGCCTCAAGCTGATATTATTGTTGACCCAAAGCAAGAAGAAACAGAAACTTTTAAAGAATATGCTAATGCTGGTATTGCTTTTAAGTTGGCAGAAGAAATTTTAAAAGAGAAAATGTCTCCTTTGTTAAGGAAAAGCTTTCTAGAGCTTGTTGCTTTGGCCACTATTTCTGATATGATGCCTGAAGTTGAAGAAAACAAAGAATTTATTATTCAGGGCTTGATTGATATTGAAAATAGCACTAGGCCAGCTTTCCAAGCATTGTTTTCTTTGATTAAAATAAATGATTTTAATTCCAAAAGAGATTGGGTTTCTAAGATTACCAGTGTTTTGAATTCTGCAAAAATGGAAGACCGCGTTATTTCTGCTTATTCTTTTTTAATAGAAAGTGATAAACAAAAAGCTGAGATTATGGCTAAAGAATTAATAGAAGACAGCGAGCAAAAGCACAGGGAAATATCTTTTCTAACTGATGAAATTGGTCAAAGAGTTTTGAATGGTTCTATAATCTTTGACGGTTCTCCTAATTGGAATATTGAATATCTAGGGGCAGTTGCCTCAAGATTATGTAATCGCTTTGAAAAGCCAGTTTTTTTGTATCAAGAGTATGAAGAATTCGGCCGGGGGACAGTGAGGGTTCCTAAAGGAATGGATGCGGTTAAAGCCATGGAAAGCTGTCAAGAGTTGTTGGTTACTTTTGGTGGACATCCACCAGCGGCTGGATTTACTATTGAAAACAAGAACCTTGAAAGATTTAAGCAATGTCTGCTTGATTATTTTGATAAAAAAAATAGTCAATCATGATTCAATGATTGACTCTGGCTCCTTTTGCTTTTGGAGCTTGAGAAGCTTTCTTGCTTCTCGTGAAATTGTTTTCTTCTGCTGTTCTTCTGCGTCAACAAACTTTCCGTCATAGTGTTGCATAATATACCTCTAAGTTACTGGTTTAGATTATAACAGATAATAAAAAATTGTCAATATGTATAAAATAATAGTTAATACTGATGGTGCTTCTAGGGGCAATCCCGGTCCAGCAGCCATTGGTGTTGTTATAAAAGACGAAACCGGAAAGGTAGTAAAGAAATACTCTGAGTTTTTGGGCTTAGAAATGACCAATAATGAAGCTGAGTATGAGGCAGTAATTTTTTCTTTAAAAAAATTAAAGCTTCTTTTGGGAAAGAAGATGGCAAAAACAACAGAGATAGAGTTTAGGTCTGATTCAGAATTGCTGGTTAAGCAAATGAACGGCGAATACAAAATTATGGAAGAAAGACTACAAGAACTATTTATGAAAATCTGGAATTTGAAAACAGAATTTGGCAGCGTTAAATTTATTTATGTCCCAAGAGAAGAGAATAGGGAGGCGGATAAACTAGCTAATTTAGCTCTAGACAAAAAAAGATTGTTTTAAAGAAAAACACTCTCATAAAGAGTGTTTTGCCCCAATAAACCCGTAAGCCGAATTCTGTTTTAAACGACCATCTATCTAGGCCAAAGATTTCTCTTTGGCTCAAGCGAACTACTTTTTCTCTTAGTAAAGAGTTTGTTCTTGCTGCCGGCAAGAATTTAGCCGTTTCATCCTTGAAATTGCTTTCAAGGCTAATCCCGAAGGATTCTCCAATCATTTCTGATTGAAGCGTCTCTGTTCGCATCTCTATCAGGTATTACCTGACGACGGGCGTTACCCGTTGCTTTTTAGACCTGAAATCAGGAATGGCAGTTCGGACTTTCCTCTCCAAAATGGAGCGGTCGCTCGGTTTATTAGGGCCTTTATATTTTAAATAATTAAGATTAAGTTGTCAAGAGGGAAATTATTGAATCAAAGAATAAAAAATGCTAACATAACAACGATGACTCTTAAAGGAATTCTTAATTCCAAGCAAACAGGAATTAAAAAAGCAACTTTAATAATGGTTGTTTCTGTTTTAATTAGCCGAGTTTTGGGATTAATTAGAGACCGCTTTTTGGCTGGATTCTTCGGAGCTTCTATTGACCTTGATATTTATTTTACTGCTTTTAGAATACCTGACCTTGTTTATAGTATTATTTTTGCCGGAGGAATTACTGTTTCTTTTTTGCCTATTTTTTCTGAATATTTCAAAAAAGACAAAG
>CAZPGI010000025.1:0-4628 GCA_964586365.1 uncultured Candidatus Saccharibacteria bacterium | reverse complement strand
ATATGATAAATTCATTTCCTATCCAGCCTTAAAAGAAATTATTCGCTTGTCAGAAAGATATATTCCTTACTCTTTTCCTCAAAAAGCTATTTCTCTTTTAAAAGATTCTTTTGCTTTTAGTAATAAATACACTGATAGCCGTATTATTCTAGCAGAACATATTGACCAAATTGTTGGAGCCAAAACTCAGATTCCTGTTGGTAAAATTAGAAGCAAGGAAAAAGAAATCCTCCTTAATTTAGAAAACATTTTAAAGAAAAGAATTGTCAGCCAAGAAGAAGCGATAAAAGAGGTGTCCGCTGCTTTAAGAAGAGCTCGTTCTGGAGTTCAAAACAGAAAAGGACCAATGGGCAGTTTTTTATTCTTAGGTCCTACTGGAGTAGGTAAAACTGAAACAGCCAAAGCTTTAGCTGAGGCCTATTTCGGTTCTGAAGAAAGAATGATTCGTTTGGACATGTCTGAGTTTCAAAGAATAGATGATATTCCTCGTCTTATTGGCGGAGAAAATCAAGAAGGTATTCTTACCACCAAGGTAAAAGAAGACCCATTTTCCCTAGTTTTACTTGATGAAATTGAAAAAGCTCATCCCGATATTCTTAATCTTTTTCTTCAAGTTTTAGACGAAGGTTATCTTAATGATAATTTAGGGAGAAAAGTAAGCTTCAGCAATACAATTATTATTGCTACTTCCAACGCTGGTTATCAAATTATTCTTGAGGCCTTAAAGGAAAACAAAAAAATGGAAGAAGTCAAAAAAGAGCTTCTTGACTTTATTTTTAAAAACAGCATTTTCAGGCCAGAGTTTATTAATAGATTTGATGGAATTATTGTTTTTAAATCTTTGACTCAAGATGATTTAATAAAAATAGCGCAACTGCAGTTAGAAAAAATACAAAAAACTTTAACAGAAAAACATATTGAATTAACGATAACCGAAGAGTTAAAAAGAAAAATAGTTGAATTAAGCTTTAATCCAGTTTTTGGAGCTAGAGAAATAAAAAGAGAGATTCAAGACAAGGTGGAAAATGCTATTGCTAATGCTTTGCTGAGCGATAAGATAAAAAATGGGGATAAAATAAAAATAGACCCAGAAACCTTTGAAATAATTGTTTTGTAATCCATTTTGGGGATAAATTGTGGAAAACAGCCCTTTTCAAGGCTGTTTTTAAGTGGTTGACAAGTTTTTAGAGGTGGAATAAAATGGAGGCACAGTGTTGAAGAGTGGGGAAAAGTGTGGATAAATCATTTATTTTGTGGACAAATGATAATCGGACAATACAGCTACAATTTAGACCCAAAGAAAAGACTGACAATCCCAACTAAGTTTAGAGGAGTTTTAGGAGATGGAGCAGTATTAACGAGAGGTATTGACGGCTGTTTATTCCTTTATCCCCAAAAACAATGGAACGAACTAGCAGAAAAATTAAGCAAACTTCCTTTGTCTCAACCTAATGCTCGAAGTTTTGCCAGAGTAATGTTGGCCGGAGCAATGGATGTAAAGCTAGACAGCTTAGGAAGAATCCTTATTCCTGATTATTTAAAAGACTACGCCAAGTTAGATAAAAAAGTAGTCATTGCTGGCTTATGCGACAGAATTGAAATCTGGGACGAAAATAGATGGCAGAAATATGGTCAAACAACCGAAGACCAAGTAGGAGACATTGCCGAAGGATTAAAAGAGTTAGGGATATAATATGGTGCACACACCTGTCCTTTTGAAACAAACGATTGAATATCTTCAAGTTAAAGAAAATGAAAACTTCATTGATTGTACGTTAGACGGAGGTGGGCATACAAAAGAAATTCTAAAAAGAAACAGACCAAAAGGAAAAGTATTGGGAATAGAGATAGACGAAGAGCTCTTTAATAAAATAAAAGAGGAAAAAATTGAAAGATTGATTGCTGTAAATGACAGCTACAGCAATTTAAAGCGAATCGCCGAAAAGAACAATTTTACAAAGGTTTCTGGCATCTTGTTTGACCTAGGAATGTCTTCTTACCATATTGACCAAAGCAAAAGAGGATTTAGCTTCCAAAAGAATGAACCGCTTTTAATGAATTATTCCAAATCAGGAATTACTGCCGCAGAAATAGTCAATCAATATTCTTGGCAAGAGTTAGAAAGAATAATAAGAGAATATGGAGAAGAAAAGTTTGCCAAAAAGATTGCCCAGAAAATAGTAGAAGAAAGACCAGTTGAAACTACTTTCCAGTTAATAGAAGTTATTAAAAAAGCCACACCTAGCTATTATCATCAAGGAAAAAATCATTTTGCTGCCAAAACATTTCAGGCCTTACGAATAGAGGCCAACCAAGAACTTGAAAATCTGAAAAAAGCTTTGCCGCAAGCATTAGACCTGTTAGAAGAGGGGGGAAGGTTAGTAGCCATTTCCTTCCACTCTCTAGAAGACAGAATCATTAAAAACTTTTTTAAGGAAAATAGTCTTGAATTATTAACTAAAAAGCCGGTCTTGCCTGACGAGGAAGAAATCAAATTCAATCCTCGGGCAAAATCAGCCAAATTAAGAGCAGCCAAAAAATTATGAACAAGAAAAAAAGCAAAAACATATTATTCATTACTTTAGTTTCCTTTCTTTTGGTTGTTTATTTAATTCAAGTAGTTAAGTTAGGAGAAATAAACTTTTTATTAGGAAAAGAAGAGAAAAAGGTTGCTCTGCTTAATGATGAAACTGCTAACTTAAAAGTAACTGTTTCCCAAAAAGGCAATTTAAACAAACTAGAAGATAAAATTCAAGAATTGGGCTACGCAAAGATAAACAAAATAGATTATTTAACTGTTTCCTCTTCTTCGGTGGCAGTAAAAGATTAATCTTATGACCAAAGAGGGGAGAATAAATTTTGTTCTCTTTTTAATCTTCTTAGCGGGAGGAATAATTGTCTCCCGTCTTTTTTATTTACAAATTTGTCAAGGCGACTTTTACAAAGCTCAAGCCAAAGGTCAGCAAAACTTTCTTTCCGAAACAGAAGGGAACAGGGGAGGAGTATATTTTAAAGGAGGGGAGATTCTAGCCATAACCAAAAATGCTCCCTATCTTTTTGTCTCTCCAGAAGAAATTAAAGAAAAAGAAAAAACAGCTGAAGCTTTAGCTGCAGTTATCAATCAAGATAAAGATGACTTGTTAAGAAAACTCAATGTCCCTGGCAGTTTGTATGAAGAGGTATTAAAAGAAATGGACGATGAATTAACTCAAAAAGTTGAAAGCCTTAATCTTCCCGGTGTTTATATCAGCTATAAGAAAAAAAGATATTATCCTAATGATGAAATAGCCTCTCAAGTAATTGGTTTTGTTAACGAAGAAGGAGTTGGCCAATATGGATTAGAAGAATACTATCAGAACGAATTAAGCGGAAAGAAAAAAACTCAAAAGAAAACATTTAATCCTTGGCATTTTGTTTCCTCGTCATCAGAGGATGATTCTTTAAATGGCGCTTCTCTTGATTTGACTATTGACTATAATATTCAATTTATGGCTGAAAAAATACTTAAGAAGGGAGTAGAAGAGTATCAAGCTCAGGGAGGAGAAATAATTGTTATGAATCCTCAAAATGGAGAAATAATTGCCATGGCTCAAGTTCCTAATTTCAATCCCAATAATTACAAAAATGAAAACTATTCTCTTTTTCAAAACAGCGCTATTCAAAAATTGTTTGAACCCGGCTCTATTTTCAAACCCATCACCATGTCTGCTGCTTTAAACGAGGGATTGGTTGCTCCAGATACTATTTTTGAAGATTACAAAGGATATGTTCAGTATGGCAAGTACCGAGTATCTAACTTTTCTGATAAAGCTTGGGGAGCAACTACTATGACTCAGATTCTAGAAAAATCAATTAACACTGGAATTATTTATGTAGAAAGCCTAGTTGGTCATACCAAATTCTTGGAATACTTAGACAAATACGGCTTTTTCAAAAAAACCGGAATTGATTTAGCAGGAGAAATTGCTTCAGGAAACAACGAGATCAAAAAAGCTCTTCAGCAAAATATAGAAGTCAATTTTGCCAACGCTTCTTTTGGTCAAGGGGTCAATATCACTCCCTTGCAAATCACTACTGCTTTTTGCACTATTGCTAATGGCGGAACCATGGTTAAACCTCATGTTGTGAAAAAGATAAATGGTCAAGAGCAAGAAATAGAAACTTTGGAAAGAGTAATTACTCTTGACACTAGTTTAAAACTGAAAAAAATGCTGATTAATGTTGTAGAGAATGGATTCGGTCATTTAGGAAAAGTTGATGGCTACTATATTGCCGGAAAAACAGGAACATCGCAGATTCCCTGGTCTTCTTTAGAAATAAGCAAATCAGGTTATTCAGACCAAACCTGGCAATCCTTTATGGGGTTTGCTCCTGCTCTTGACCCCAAGTTTGTAGCTTTGGTAAAATTAAACAATCCTCAAGTAAAAACATCTGAATATTCAGCTGCTCCTCTTTTCCATGATTTAGCTGAATATATTCTTGATTACTGGCAGATTCCTCCTGATTATGAATTGGACAAAACAGAATAATATGATAACATATTTTTCAAGGCCCTATCGTCTAGCGGCTTAGGACACTAGGTTCTCAGCCTAGGAACACCGGTCCAAATCCGGTTGGGGCCACTTTAT
>CAZPGI010000024.1:1301-5572 GCA_964586365.1 uncultured Candidatus Saccharibacteria bacterium | reverse complement strand
TTGACACTCCCCCTCCCTATGTTTCTGCTGACCATCTCCATGCTGGCCATATTATGTCTTATGCTCAAGCTGAATTCATTGTCCGGTATAAACGAATGAGAGGATATCAAGTCTTTTATCCCATGGGCTTTGACGATAACGGTTTGCCGACAGAAAGGTTTGTAGAAAAAAAATACAATATTGATAAATCTAAAACAACAAAATCAGAGTTTATCAAACTCTGTCTTCAAGAAACTGAAAAAGGAATTGAAACTTATAAAAAACTTTGGACTGATTTAGGCATTTCCGTTGACTGGTCTAGAACCTACAGTACTATCTCTCCCCTCCCCACCAAGGTTTCTCAATGGTCTTTAATTGACCTTTACAAAAAGAATGTTTTAAAAAGAGAAGAGCTGCCTATTCTTTGGTGCCCTTATTGCCAAACCGCTATTTCTCAATCGGACATTGAAGACCGGGAAAGAAACTCCAAAATGAACTACATTTCTTTTCCTTTAAAAGGAGAAAAAGAATTTGCTCTTATTGCCACAACAAGGCCAGAGCTTTTGCCAGCTTGCGTTGCCCTTTACTTCCATCCTCAAGATAAAAGATACCAAGGATTAGATAAGAAAAAAGCTCTTGTTCCTCTTTTTAACTATGAAATACCGATAAAAACTAGTGAAATGGTTGACCCAGAAAAAGGAACTGGCTTAATGATGGTTTGCACCTGGGGAGATACTGAAGATTTAGAAAAATGGAGAACAGACAACTTAGAAACTAGGAATCTTCTTACCATTGACGGCAAACTTAATGAGAGAGGAGGAAAATATCAAGGCTTAAACATTGAACAAGCTAGAGAGAAAATACTAACCGACCTAAAAGAAAATAATTTTCTTATTAAAGAGGAGCCAATTAAACAAATAATAAATGTCCACGAAAGATGCGACACTCCAATTGAGTTTATCCAAAGCAAACAATGGTTTATTAAAATAGCTGAGCAAAAAGATATTTGGATTGAATATGGGAAGAAAATCAATTGGCATCCAGCATATATGTTCAAAAATTATGAACTCTGGGTTAATTCCCTAAAATGGGATTGGTGTGTTTCTAGACAAAGATATTATGGCGTTCCTTTTCCTTTCTGGTATTGTCAAAAATGCGGAGAAGTAATCCTGCCTAAAGAAGAAGATTTGCCAGTCAATCCTCTGGAAGATAAACCGCCTCTTTCTCGTTGTCCAATCTGTCAAAGCGAAGAGATAGTTCCAGAAACCGATGTTATGGATACTTGGGCTACTTCTTCCTGCACCCCTTTCCTTTTACGCGAGTTAGGAGGAATAAAAGAACTTTTCCCAGTTGATTTAAGGCCCAATGCTCATGAGATTATAAGAACTTGGGATTTTTATTCAATTGTTAAAAGCTATTATCATTTTCAAGAGATTCCGTTTAAGAACATAATGATTTCTGGTCACGGATTAGATGAAAAAGGAAAAAAGATTTCCAAGAGATTAGGTAATTATGTTTCTTCAGAAGAATTAGTAGAAAAATATGGAGCTGATGCTGTAAGATACTGGGCCACTGGAGCTTCCTTAGGCCAAAATCTAAGATTCAATGAAAAAGAAATAAAAAAGGGAAGACAGCTTACCATTAAATTATGGAATGTTGCCCGTTTCATTTTAATGGACAGAGCAGAAATTAAAGAAGAACCAAAGTTAGAAACACCTGATTTATGGATAATCAAAAGAACGAACGAAACGATAAAAAAGGCCACTCAATATTTTGACGATTATGAATACGCAAAAGCAAGAAACGAAATTGAAACATTCTTTATGTCCCAATTCGCTGACTACTACATAGAATTTGTTAAATACCGACTTAACTCAACTGACGAAGAATCAAAGCAAGCTGCTCAATATGTTTTAGATAGCGTTTTTACCAATATCATTAAAATGTTTGCTCCTTTTCTTCCCTTTGTTACTGAAGAAATATATCAATTGCTGAGAAAAGAAAAAAGCGTCCATCTTTCTACTTGGCCAGAACCAATGGAGGCCAAAGAGCCTGATTCAGATTTTGAACAAGCCATTAAAGCAATTGACGAGATAAGAAAGTATAAATCTGAAAACAAAATATCTCTAGGAAAAGAAGTTGAAGAATATCATCTCCAAACAAAAGTAAACTTAGACAAATACGGCCAATTCATTAAAAAAGCAATTAGAGTGAAAAACCTTTCTTATTGAATGTGAAAGTATTTGCTTTTTTCCAAGACTACATCTTCTTTTTTTGCTCGTTTTCTTTCTTGAGCTTGAAAAAAGAAGTAAGCTAATACAAAGAAAAGCAATCCCAAAAGAAGACCCAAGAAGAGGAAAAATATCTGTCCGTTTTTGCTAATGAAGCCAGCCAAACCCCCTAAAGCCTCTTCACCAACTCCTTTAGAAACCCTGACAGTTAAAGAATCTCTAGCGGTTTCTACATTTTTAGCATTAACTTCAGCAGTATTCACCAAATCAGTAACCCCATAAGCAAAGCTATCTTCTTTGTTCAGGCGCACTTTAAAAAGAATAGTTTTTGACTTTCCATTAGCAATAGTGCCTAGAATAAAACTGCCGTTAGCGTCACCATAAGCAGTTTGGCCCTCAATCTTTAAATCGTACACTTCGTCAATTTTAGCTGGCAAGGCATTGGTTAAAATCACATTCTCGGCATTGCCGTTAGTGGCTGAAACTGTAATCATAATTTCTACTTTATCTCCAGGACGAACAGTAACTGAATCTAGCCAAGAAGATTCACTAGGACAAGATGATTCGTTTGAGCTTAAATTTCTTCCCACGATATCAACCTTAAGGTTAGCTGGCTGAACAATTACATTAACTGGAGGAGTATAAGTTACAGGCTGAGAAATAAAAGCATAGTCTTTGGCAAACAAGCTATCAGAGACAGAATACATTCCTTCGTCGCAAGCTATTGACCAGGCACGATAATAATAAGTAACACCGCCACGAACATTAGCATCAACAAAACTAGAACCATTGTCATAATAAACTAAGAGACCATCGCTTATTGATACTGGATAACCGTTTGTTTTTCTTGTAATAGCTGTATAACAAGCTCCTTGTCCCATTGTCCAAGAAAGCTGAATAGAGCTACCAAGAGCATTAGCGTCAAAATTATAAGGGTCATCAGGCTTGGTAATAAACTTCTGAGTAGTGCCAGAAGAGCTATTGCGTCCATTTCTAGCCTCTGATTTAAATTGATAAGCTTTTCCTTTCTCTAGATTGTAGATATCAGCAGAAAAATAGCTACCGCTTCTTTTGTAATCAATCCAAGAAGTGAAATTGTTAAGATTATTGCTTCTTCCCCAAACAAACCTAACACTAGTATTTTCTCCGCCATCATCAGATAAATATCCATTTAACCTAGCTGAATTGCTTGTTATATTACTCGCCTGATTAGTGCTTACGCTTAAAGTGCCGGAATATGATGTTCTTGCATAAATATTCACGGCATCAGAAGCAACTCCTCCTCGGCCATCATTAACAGTAAGGGTACAGGTATAGGTTGTATAAGAAGAATTACTAGGAGCGTAGAAAATAGGATTCAGAGAAGTGTAGGAAGAAAGACTTCCTCCTGAGCAAGACCAGTTATAGGTTAAATAATCTCCGTCAGGATCAGAAGCCGAAGCATTTAAATAAATACTCTGGCCAGGTTGAAGTTCTTTATCAGATCCAGCGTCAACATATGGTTGTCTATTATAATTATAATAATTAACAACGCTTCCACTTCCTTTAACATAAATATTCACGGCATCAGAAGCAACTCCTCCTCGGCCATCATTAACAGTAAGGGTACAGGTATAGGTTGTATAAGAAGAATTACTAGGAGCGTAGAAAATAGGATTCAGAGAAGTGTAGGAAGAAAGACTTCCTCCTGAGCAAGACCAGTTATAGGTTAAATAATCTCCGTCAGGATCAGAAACAGAAGGATAAAGATATATTGAGTTTCCTGCCCCTATTTCCTTATCCTGTCCAGCGTCTACTATTGGATTTCTATTAGCTTGCTGGTAAGAATAGGCTGAGCAGTAAGCATTAGAGCCATTGTTTTCTCCATAGCAGGTCCAGTTCCAAGGTCCTGAGCCAGAGACAGCTGATGCTGTTCCTGAAACACAAAGGTTTGAAGTAGGAACACTAGTAAAGTATCCTCCATGAGAAGAACCACACTGGCCATTCACGGCTGATTGAGTACGGCTGGCTGAGCAGTAAGCATTAGAGCCATTGTTTTCTCCATAGCAGGTCCAGTTCCAA
>CAZPGI010000024.1:846-1201 GCA_964586365.1 uncultured Candidatus Saccharibacteria bacterium | reverse complement strand
TTGAAGTAGGAACACTAGTAAAGTATCCTCCATGAGAAGAACCACACTGGCCATTGACAGGGTTTTTTATTTTATTAGCTGAACAATAAGATGCAATTCCTCCGTCCTTGCCAGAACAAGACCAAGTCCAAGGTCCTGAGCCAGAGACAACAGATGCTGTTCCTGAAACACAAAGGTTTGAAGTAGGAGTGCTAGTAAATTGTCCTCCATTAGAAGAACCACATTGGCCATTGACAGGTGTTGGTTTACTGGCTGAACAGTAAGCGTTCGTGCCCCCGTCTTTACCATAGCATGTCCAGTTCCAAGGTCCTGAGCCAGAGACAACAGATGCTGTTCCTGAAACACAAAGGTTTGA
>CAZPGI010000024.1:0-746 GCA_964586365.1 uncultured Candidatus Saccharibacteria bacterium | reverse complement strand
TAGGAGTGCTAGTAAATTGTCCTCCATTAGAAGAACCACATTGGCCATTGACAGGCTCACAACAACAAATATATGGATTGACCGATGTTTTCTCTGCTGAACAGTAAGCGTTCGTGCCCCCGTCTTTACCATAGCATGTCCACTTCCAAGGTCCTGAGCCGCTTATGCCAGAAGGAGTTCCAGTATAACAAAGCTCAGAAGATGTAGAAGGAGAAAATGGCGCTCTGTATGAATGCCCATTTAATGGCCCGCATTCTCCATTAACCGCAGCAAAAACAAAACCATTAGTACTAAAAATAGCAATTATTAAGAAAAACGATAAAAGAAAAAGCTTTTTGTTCATATTTTATTAATTTTATAATCTTCTTAAAATCGCCTAGACTTTAACAAAAATTATAAATGTTGTCAAGAGCAAGCTATTTCTTCTTAACCACTGCCTGATTACCCCACCTTAATTCAATGTATTGAAAACTTTCAAGGTTATTAAGGTATTTTTCTTGATTAAGAATTGTCTGCATTTTTTCTATCTGCCAATCAAAATCATCTCCCAAGCTAAAGATAAAATCACAACCTTTTAAATCTTCAGCCACTAGCTTATCAGCAAAAAAAGAAAAATTCTCTGCTTTCAAATCATAATGTTCAAGCTCTTTCTTTAAAGTAAGAACAGCTTTTATTGCTTCTTCTTTATTTAAATTTTCTATTTCTTCCTTTTGCTCAATAATAACAAAATTGTCTTGACCCGAACA
>CAZPGI010000023.1:0-6669 GCA_964586365.1 uncultured Candidatus Saccharibacteria bacterium | reverse complement strand
AGGACAGTGGCCTTTGAAGCCATCAATCTTGGTTCGAATCCAAGTCCCGCAGCCACCGTGTACGAACAGAGATCAAAGCCTCTGTTTTACTTTTATTTATTATTAGAGAAATATAAAATTGACTGAAACAAAAAATTGGGTTAAACTTGAACAATATGCCAAACATTCTTCTCATTATTCAAGAAGAAAAAATCAAGAGCGATGTTTAATCTCTCATTTTCAATGATTATAGAATCAGCCTGGTTAATTCTAAAATTATTTTGGCAGCTTTGGGTTATTGTCATTATTATTAGTTTATTACCTTTTGGCTTCGATTGTTTAGCTAAATGGTTAGAAAAGAAAAGAACTAAAAAATACCTTGAAGAACATAAAACCCTAGAAGAATGGAAAAAAGTAGGAAATAAAGAATTTGAAAGAATTACTGCTGCAATTTTTGAAAAGTTAGGGTATAAAACAAAAGTTGTAGGCGGCCCAGGAGATAGGGGAATTGATGTTGTTGGATATAAAAACGGAGAGAAGATTGCAATCCAATGCAAAAAACAGAATGTTGTTTCTCCAAAAGATATTCTTGCGCTTAAGGGTGCTATTAAAGAAAACGAAGAAGGAATTTTAGCCACTACTGGACGCTTTACAAAAGAGGGAGAGGAGCTTGCCAGAGAAAAATCTATTAAATTAATTGACGGGATAAACCTTGAAAAACTAGCTAATAAATAACAGATAAAAAAGGCCATAATTAAACTGACTTCTAAAAAACAAATTGGCTTTATCGCTGGTATGTAAATATACTCATTTTGTTGTTTAATTATAGTTCTAACATTGTCTACAATAGTCAGCATTATAATCTCCTTCTAGGCAATTTTTACGCTTCAATTTTTTAATCTTCCCCTTGTTGGAACAGACCAGCCCACTTCTTCTGAAGAAGAACCTTTGCCTGTTCAAAACAATGAAAAGAGCCAAAGTTCTCTTCCTTGGCCTGGGATTATTATAACAATTGTTGCTATTTCTCTTGCCGCCTATTTTCTTCTTAAAAAGAAATCCTAAACTATTAAAGGCACAAAGACGAACCCTTCAAATCTTTGAGTTTTAATCTCTTTATCTGAAACCTTTTTTATTCTTAAAATATCGTTATTAACCGGTATTACCATAATTCCTCCTATTTTTAATTGTTCTACTAGCTCTTGAGGAATGGTTTGAGCTGCCGCAGAAACCAAAATCCTGTCAAAAGGAGCTTTTTTCCTTAATCCTAACTCTTTTCCAGCTTTTCTTATCTCAGCGTTGGGAAAATGATATTTGGCTAGATTTTCTTTACCAAAAGAAATTAGCTGAGGAATCTTTTCTACTCCAAAAACTCTTCCTTTTTTGCCAACAATCTGAGCTAATAGAGCTGTTGTCCAGCCAGAACCAGAACCAACGTCAAGAACTTTATCTCCTTTTTGAGGCTGAAGCAATTCTAGCATAAAAGCAACGGTGGTTGGCTGAGAAATTGTTTGGCCAAAACCAATAGGCAGGGGATAGTCTCCATAAGCTTCATTTTCGTATTCTTTCAAGACAAAATCTTTGCGGTCAATTGTTTTAAAAGCATTAATAATGTTTTCTTGATTCATTAGAAAATAATAGCCAAAAACAAAGGAAATAGCAAACAGGGATTGTCTTTTCTTTTATTTTTGGTAAGATAAAACAATATGAAGCTAGTTATTATCAGGCACGGAGAAAGCATCTGGAACAAGGAAAATATTTTCACTGGTTGGGTTGATGTAGCTCTCTCAGAAAAAGGAAAAGAAGAGACAAAAAGGGCAGGCAAGCTCTTGAAAGAAAAAGGATTTGTTTTTGACCTTGCCTATACTTCTGTCCTAAAAAGAGCTATTGAAACCCTAGACATTATTTTAAAAGAAATGAATTTATCAAACATACCAGTTAAAAAATCTTGGCGACTGAATGAAAGGTTTTACGGCGCTCTTCAAGGAAAGAATAAAGATGAAATCAAAAAACAATACGGAGATGAACAATATTTTCTTTGGCGAAGAAGCTATGAAACGAGACCTCCAGCCATCAGTAAAGAAAGCGAGATGTATCCTGGAAAAGATGAAAAATACAAAGATTTAGAAGAAAAAGACCTTCCTTTGACAGAAAGCCTGAAAGACACTGAAGCCAGGGTTTTGCCTTATCTCCAAAATGAAATATGGCCGAACATCAAACAAGGCAAGAGAATTATTATCTCTGCTCACGGCAACAGCATTAGAGCTATAATTAAAATCATGGAAAACATTTCTGGCGAAGAAATTGCCAAAACAGAAATACCCTTAGCTGTTCCTTTGGTTTACGAGCTAGACGAAAACTTAAAAGTAGTAAGCAAGCAATATCTAGAATAATAGCACTCTCTTCTCTTGACTGCTAATAAAATTGTGGTATAATCTAGATTATGATTACCGATAGGCAAATTCAAATACTTAATTGCTTAATTAAAGAGTACATCAAAACAGCTGAACCGGTAAGCTCTGATTTACTTGCGGAAAAATATGATTTTGGCATTCGTCCGTCAACCATCAGACTAGAATTAAAAAACTTAATTAAAAAAGGTTACTTAGAACAGCCTCATACTTCAGCTGGAAGGATTCCAACCGATAAGGCTTACCGCTTGTTTGTTAATCAGCTTTTGGAAGAAAATTGGAAAGAGAGAGAAAAAGAAATCGGCAAGATAATAGAAAGATGCGTCAATGAGTTTGAGACAGCCTCTCTTCTTACTAAACACTTAGCTGAAGCGTCTTCTGTTTTTTCTGCTTTGCATTTTTTAAATAAAGAGTTATGCTGGCAAGCTGGTTGGGAAGAAATAGCCAAAGAGCCAGAATTTGCTAATCAAACCTTTCTTTCCAGCTTTATGAATTTTTTAGAAGAGTTTGATAAAAACATCAAAAAATTGGAGCTGAATTCTCCTATCAATGTTTTTATCGGAAGAGAAATTCCTTCTCCTAAAGCTAAAAACTTAAGTCTGGTTTGTTCAAAATGCCAATTAAACGACAATAAAGCGTTAATTGTTTTAATTGGACCAAAAAGAATGGATTATTATAAAAATATTAAATTAATGGATTCATTATTAAAAGAACTATATGACTGAAGAAAAAAAAGACGAAGAAATAGAAAAGAAGTTAGAAGAATGCGAAAAGAAAAAGCAAGAATTCTTTTTAGGCTGGCAACGAGAAAAAGCTGATTTTATCAATTACAAGAAAAAAGAAGGGGAGAGAATAATTGAATTGGCAGAAGCAATAAAAAAAGATATGCTTTTGAAAATACTTCCCACTTTAGACAGCTTTAATCTAGCCGAAAAGAATATTCCTACCAAAGAAAAAGATGATAAAAACTTAAAAGGCTTGCTTTTAATCAAAAAGCAGCTAGAAGAGTTTTTAAAAAATCAAGGCGTAGAAGAAATACCTTGCGATAAAAAGTTTGATCCTCGGCTCCATGAAGCTATTGGAGAAATAGTTGATAAAGATAAAGAAAAAGAAGGAATGATAGCTGAAGAACTGGAAAAAGGATACCGTTTTAATGGAATTGTCATCAGACCAGCCAAAGTTAAAGTATACAAATTAAAGAACGATTAGCACTCTTGACAATTGATTGCTAATAGGATAAATTAACAATATAATAATTTTAAAAACATATGGCAAAAGTTTTAGGTATTGACCTGGGTACAGCAATAACAAAATATGCTTCTATTATTAACGGAGAACCAAAAGCTCTAGAAAACAGAGAGGGTTCAATTTTAACTCCTTCTATTATTGCTTTAACTAAAAACGGAGAAAGAGTGGTGGGTGTTTTAGCTCAAAGACAAGCTATTACCAATCCGAAAAACACCATTTATTCAGTAAAAAGATTCATTGGCCGAAGATTTTCTGACCCAGAAGTGCAAAAAGAACTAAAACTTCTCTCTTACGAAACTAGAGAAAGAAAAGATGGCGGGATAGAGATAAAAATGGGCGATAAATGGTATACTCCAATTGAAATCTCAGCAATGATCCTGCAAAAAATCAAAGCTGATGCTGAAGAAAAGCTAGGAGAAAAATTATCCAATGTGGTTATTACTTGCCCAGCCAATTTTGACGATTCTCAAAGAAAAGCCACTAAAGCAGCAGGAGAAATTGCTGGATTTAATGTTCTCCGAGTAATCAATGAGCCCACAGCCGCTGCTTTGGCATACGGCTTTGGCAGAAAAGATGCCAAAAAGGTTCTTGTTTATGATTTTGGTGGAGGAACTTTTGATGTAACTATTCTTGATGTTTCTCCAGACACGGTTGAGGTGCTTGCCACTGGAGGAGAGGCTCATTTGGGCGGAAACGACTTTGACCAAAGAATCATTGATTGGATTTTAGACCAATTTAAAAAAGAACAAGGAATTGATTTAAGCAAAGACCCTCTGGCCTTGCAAAGATTAAAAGAAGCTGCGGAAAAAGCTAAAACAGAGCTTTCTTCAGCTCTAGAAACAAACATTAATCTTCCTTTCATCACTTCTGACGCTGAAGGGCCAAAACACCTTGACTACAAACTAACTCGCGCTCAACTCGAAGAAATGACCAAGGACTTAGTAGATAAATCCATTGAAAGAGTAGAAAAAACCATTAAAGAAATTAAAATGAAGAAAGAGGAGATTGATGAAATAATTCTAGTAGGAGGAACTACTTTGATTCCAATGGTTAGGAACAGAGTTAAAGAATTCTTTGGTAAAGAACCGAATAAATCAATAAACCCAGAAGAGGTCGTAGCAATTGGCGCCGCTATTGAAGCTGAAATACTCACCGCTAAAGAAGAAGGAAGAACTCCGGAGGGAGAAATAAAAAGTGTTTTGCTTCTTGATGTCTTGCCCTTGTCTTTGGGAATTGAAACTTATGGCGGAGTTAACACTATAATGATTCCTAAAAACACCACTATACCAACTTCTCAATCTCAAGTTTTTTCAACCGCTGCTGACAATCAAACCTCAGTAGAAATTAATGTTTTGCAAGGAGAAAGGCCAATGGCTCAAGACAATAGGTCTTTGGGCAAATTTATTCTAGACGGAATTCCTCCAGCGCCAAGAGGCGTGCCTCAAGTAGAGGTTAAGTTTGATATTGATGCAAATGGTATTTTAACTGTTATTGCTTCAGACAAAGCAACGGGAAAATCACAATCAATTAAAGTTGAAGGTTCAATTGGTTTATCTAAAGAAGAAATTGAAAGAATGAAAAAAGAAACAGAGGTTCATGCCGCTGAAGATGAAAAGAAAAGACAATTGATTGAGAACAGGAACATGGCTGAATCTCTTATCTACAGCTCTGAAAAAACTCTAAAAGACATGGGAGACAAAATTTCTCCTGACTTGAAAAAAGAGATTGAAGACAAAATTTCTGATTTGAAAAAAGCTAAAGAAGGTGATAATCTAGAAGAGATAAAAAATAAAACAGAAGCTCTCTCCCAATCTCTTCAAAAAATTGGCTCACAAATGTATGGCCAGAAAAAAGATGGCGATACCCCTGAAGCTGAAACAGAAGAAAGCAAAGAATAAAAAGTTAAATGCAAAAAGATTACTACAAGATTTTAGGTATTCCGAAGAATTCTTCTCAGGAAGAGATAAAAAAGGCCTACTACAAACTGGCCCATCTTTACCATCCTGACAAAAAAGGAGGAGATGAAACCAAGTTTAAAGAAATTAATGAGGCCTACCAAGTTTTATCAAATAAAGAAAAAAGGGCTCAGTACGATAAATTCGGAACAACCAATGGTCAACAATATCAAGGCAGTGGATTTTCTGGATTTAACTGGGAAGATTTTTCGCATGGCTTTGAGGGACTAGAAGACATTTTTGACATTTTTGGTAATGATTTTTCCGGTTTTAGACAAAAAGAGCAAGATTTAAGAAGGGGAGCAGATTTAGAAGTTGAACTGGAGATTCCTCTGGAATCAGTTCTTCAAAATCAGAAAAAAGAAATTAGGATTAATAAAAATGAACGTTGCTCAAGGTGCGAAGGCAGTGGAGCTGAACCAGGCAGCACAGTTAAAGAATGCTTCAGCTGCCGAGGCAAAGGAAGAGTTCAGCAAATCAAAAAAACCATTTTTGGCACCCTTACTCATTATGTTGTTTGCCCAGAATGTCAAGGAGAAGGAGTAAAACCAGAAAAACCTTGTAATGTTTGCCACGGGGAAGGCAGAATACGAAAAGAAGAGAACTTAGTTATTGATATACCGGCAGGTGTTGACAACAACCAAACAATTAAGGTAAAAGGAATGGGTGAAGCAGGCAGAAGAGGAGGCAAACCCGGAGACCTTTACATCAAAATACTGATAAAACCACATCCATTTTTCACTAGAAAGGGAGATGATATTTTTTACAAGACCAATATTACTTTCTCCCAAGCAGCCCTAGGAGACAAAATTAAGATTCCTACTTTAGAAGGCAAAGATGTTATTATGAAAATTCCTCAAGGAATTGAATCGGGAAAGATATTAAAAATATCCAACAAAGGTATTCCTCATTTTCATGGAATAGGCAGAGGCGATTTGTATATTCAATTAAATATTGAAACTCCTCAAAAACTAACCCAAAAGCAAAAAGAATTGCTAAAGAAATTAAGAGAAGAAGGGTTATAGGCCCCAATAGCTCAGTTGGTAGAGCAACAACCTTTTAAGTTGAAGGTCACAGGT
>CAZPGI010000022.1:0-7178 GCA_964586365.1 uncultured Candidatus Saccharibacteria bacterium | reverse complement strand
ATGTATCGGGAGAGATTAAACTGCAAGCGGAAGAAAATGATCAGTTTGCATGGGTTAGTTTGGAGGAAGCGAAAAACTACCAACTTCTTGATGGGATATGGGATGAATTAGTGATGGTTGATAACAAACGGAAGGGTAGGAGAATCGAATGGCAAAGATTCAAGTAATCCCTGCAATAGGTCATTGAAAATCAAAAAATGCTGCGGAAAATACTAATCTCTTGCCGAAAACCTTGTTTTAGTGTATTATTCAGGCAATGGATAAAAAAGGCTTGATTAATTTTGTTTTAGATTGGACGAGATTGCTTTTAATGGCCTTGGCTGTTGTCGTGCCTATTCGTTTGTTTCTCTTTCAACCTTTTGTTGTAAGCGGGGCTTCAATGGACCCGAGTTTTCATGATGCTGATTATTTAATTATTGATGAATTGAGCTATAGGCTGAGAGAACCGGAGAGACAAGAGGTTATAGTTTTTAAGTATCCTTTAAATCCTTCCTATAAATACATCAAAAGGATAATTGGCTTGCCTGGAGAAAAAGTGGAAATTAAAGAAGGAGAAATATATATTACTAAAAATAATCAGACAACAAAGATTGAAGAGCCGTATTTGCCTGAAGAAACTTTGAAAGAATGGAATAGAAACGTCAATTTTTCCATTGAGCTTGGACTAGATGAATATTTTGTAATGGGAGATAATAGGAATTTTTCTTCTGATTCAAGAATTTGGGGGCCAGTTCCTAAAAAGAATATAGTGGGGAGAGTAGTTGTTAAGCTTTCTGCTTTTGATTTTCTTTCCAGTTTATTAAACTTAAAAAATAGTTATGGCCAAGCTTAGGTTTCAAAGTCCAAGCGGCATGCATGACATTTTGCCTCAGGACCAGATATATTTCCAAAAAGTTCAAAAAACAATTGAAAAGGTTTTTGATTTTTATAATTTTGAAAAAATAGACACTCCTTTATTGGAAAATGCTGATTTGTTTGTTAGGACCATTGGAATGAATACTGATATTGTGGAAAAAGAAATGTATATTTTGAAAACCAAGGAAGGCAAAGAAGCTTTAGCCCTAAGACCAGAAGGGACGGCTCCAATTATGCGCGCTTATTTAGAACACGGTTTTAATGCTTTTCCGCAGCCGGTAAAGTTTTGGTATTTTGGTCCATTTTTTAGGCACGAAAGACCTCAAGCAGGAAGATACAGACAATTCTGGCAATTCGGCTGTGAAGTTTTGGGAGAAAAAAGCCCAATCATTGATGCCCAAGTAATTTTAATTATCTGGAATATTTTAAACGAATTAGGTCTTGATAATACTTTAATTAGGATTAATTCCATTGGTGATGAAAACTGCCGAAAGGATTACCGTAAAGCTTTGGTTAAGTTTTTGAGGTCGCAAAAAGGTTGTTTGTGCCGCGATTGTCTAAGAAGAGTAAAAACAAATCCTTTAAGGGTTCTTGATTGTAAGAATGAAAAATGCCGGGAAGTTTTAAGCGAAGCGCCGCAGATTATTGATTTTCTCTGTAATGAATGCCGGGTTCATTTAAAAGAAGTTTTAGAATATCTGGAAGAATTAAAGATTCCTTACATTTTAGACCCGTTTTTAGTTAGAGGTCTTGATTATTACACAAAGACGGTTTTTGAAATAGAGGCTCCTCAAGAAGAAGACGAGGGGGCCTTGGCAGGAGGAGGAAGATATGATATTCTAGTCAAAGCCTTAGGCAAGACTAATGTTCCTGCTTGCGGAGCAGCAGTAGGGGTGGAAAGAATAGTTTCTTTAATGAAGAAAAGAAAATTGGAGGGTGACTATTTATCTCTGTCTAAGGTTTTTATCGCTCAAATTGGACCTTTGGCCAAGAAAAAGAGTTTAACCATTGTGGAAGATTTGAGAAAAGCAGGGATAAAAGTAGCAGAGTCTTTAAGCAAGGATTCGTTGAAGATCCAATTAGCTCGAGCCAATAAATTGAATATCAAAGTCGTAATCATTATTGGCCAGAAAGAAGCTTTAAGGGAAATGTTAATAATCAGGAACATGGAAACTGGAAAGCAAACAGAGGTCGGCTTTAAAGATGCGGTTAAAGAAATTAAAAAAAGATTAAAATAATATGAAAATTGAAAGACAATCAAAAGAAACTCCTCAATCATTAGTTTATCGTTTTACCAAGGCCGTGCAAAAGAGCGGTTTGTTAGTTGAGGCTAGAAAAAGAAGGTTTGAAGAAAGAAAGAAGAGCGATAATCTTCAAAAAAGAGCAGCGTTGCTAAGAGAAGAGAAAAGAAGGGAGTATGAGAAATTAAAAAAACTAGGCAAGGCATAATTTATGCTAATTGATGAAATTAAAAAAGATTTGCTTAGCTTTCAAAAAGAGAAAAAAGAAACAGCTGTTTCTACTTTAAGGCTGTTGCTTTCAGCTATTGTTAATAAAGAAAAGGATAAAAGATTGAAGATAGCAGAAGCAAACCCTAATTTTAGTGAAGAAGAATTAATAAAAGGGAGTGTTCTGACTGATGAAGAAATAACAGCTGTGGTTTCTTCCGAGGTTAAAAAAAGAAGAGATAGCATTGCGGCTTTTGAAAAAGGGAAGAGGCAGGATTTGGCTGAAAAAGAAAAAGAAGAGCTTGATATTTTGAAAAAGTATTTGCCTGAAGAAATGAGCGAAGAAGAGATACGAAAATTAATTAAACAGGCGATAATTAAAACCAAGGCCCAGGGAATGAAAGACATTGGCTTGGTAATGAAAGAAATAGTTCCTCAAACCAAAGGAAGGGCTGATGGCAATCTAGTGGCCAAGATAGTTAAAGAAGAGCTTGCTTGATTTTATTCTTTGTATTTAGTAAAATAGATTAAATGATTGATATTATTGATTTGGCTGAAGATTTTAAAGGAACTGATAAGAAGTTTTTACAATTAGTTGCTTCAAAAGTTTTAAAAGGAGAAAAGATTGAAAAAGAGATAAGCATAGCTTTGGTCAGTAGAAAAGAGATGCAATCTTTAAACAGAAAGTATCGGAAGAAGAATATGGCCACTGATGTTTTGTCCTTTGGTTCAATTAATGATGTTTTGCCTGAAATAGTGATTTGTCCTAAAGAAGTGGAAAAGAACGCCAAGAAGAATAAACTTCCTTTTCAAGAAGAATTGGCAAGAGTTTTAGTTCACGGTATTCTCCATCTGTCTGGCTTAGACCATCAGACAAAAGAAGAAGAAGCAGTAATGTTTAAAAAGCAAGAAGAATATCTTTCTTCAATAATGTAAAATTATGGCCAAAACACAAATTATCAGCGGCATAGACATTGGCACTGATACGATAAAATTATTGACAGTAAGAAAAGAGGAAGAAAGCGGGAAAATTATTGAGATTTTATTTTTTGATAAAATTGAATCTCTAGGTGTTCAAAAAGGAAGAATCAAAAATGTTCCCGAAGTGGGAAAAAGAATTAAAGAATTGTTTTCTCGAGCCAGAGAAAAAAAAATACCTCAGCCTCATGATGTTTTTGTTAATATCAACGGCAGTAAACTGGAGTTAATGGATACGCGGGGCTTAGTATCAGTAGCTCGAGCTGACCAGAAAGTTTCTCAAGAAGACATAGACAGGGCCTTTCAAATGGCTAGAACTATTAATCTTCAATCAACCAATAAAGAGATTTTAGCTGATTTTCCCAAGGAATGGATTTTAGACGGAGAGAGAGAAATAAAAGACCCTCTTGGGCTTAAAGGAAAGAAGCTGGAGTTAGAAGCTTTTTTACTTTCAGCCTTTAGCGCTGACTTGGAAAATGTTTTTAATGTTTTAAGTCAAGCAGGAATAGATATTGATGAAAAGAATGTAATCGCTTCTCCCTTAGCTGCAACTAGAGCTATTTTGACTTCAGCGCAAAAAGAATTGGGAACAGCTTTGGTTGATATCGGAGCAGGGACTTCAAGCGTGGTTATTTTTGAAGAAGGAAGGCTTTTGAATCTGGCTGTTTTCCCAGTTGGCTCGGCCAATATCACCAATGACATTGCTATTCGTTTTAAAACAGAAATTGAAATAGCGGAAAAAATTAAAAAAGAATATGGTTCTTGTTCTATTTTAAAAGGAAATGGCAAGAAGATAGAAATGGATATTTCTTCTTTTGGCGAAGAGGAAAAAAACATTGAGATAATAACTGAAAACAAGCCAGTGAAAAAGAAGGCAAAAGATGTTTTGGTTTTTTCAGAAAAGGATTTGAAAAAAGTAGTTGATGCCAGGGTTTGCGAGATTTTTGATTTAATAAGCAAAGAAATAAAGAAAGTGTCTCGTCAAGAATTATTGCCCGGAGGAATTGTTTTAACCGGAGGCGGGGCTAAACTGCCGGGAATTGTTGAGCTAGCCAAGAAAGAGTTTAATCTTCCTTGCCGCATAGGATATACTAAGGATTTTGCTGGTTTGGAAAAAGACCCTTGCCTTTCTGTTGTTTGTGGTTTGGTAATGGACGATGTTGATGAAGACGAAACAAGCGGAGAATTAATTGAGCAAGAAGGGTTAGGCAGAAAAGTAAAAAGATTCTTTTCTAATTTTATTCCGTAAAATAATGAAAACAAGAATTAAAGTTATTGGCATTGGCGGAGCAGGAGGCAATACTGTCTCTCGTTTATTTGAAGCAGGTATTAAAGATGTGGAATTAATCAGCGTTAACACTGATGTTCAGGATTTAAATAAGAAAAAAGCTAATCTTAAGGTAAGGATAGGGAAAAAGACAACTCAAGGATTAGGAGCGGGAATGAATCCAGAAGCAGGAAAATTATCAGCTGAAGAAAATATTGAAGAGCTGAAAGAGATTTTGAAAACAGCAGATATTGTTTTTTTGACAGCTGGTTTGGGAGGAGGGACTGGTTCTGGAGCAATGCCAGTGATTGCTGATTTGGCTAAGAAAATAGGCGTGCTTAGCATTGGTATTGTTACCTTGCCCTTTTCTTTTGAGGGCAAAAAGAGAAAAAGGATTGCTCAGGAAAGTTTGGAAGCAATAGAAAAAGCAGTTAATACTTTAGTAGTTATTCCCAATGATAGACTAACAGAAATTATTCCTTCCAAATCTTCAATTGAAGAAGCTTTTGAAAGGTGCGATGAATTGTTAAAAGAAGCAGTAGAAACTATTTCTAACGTAATTTCCAATCCTGGTATTCTTAATCTTGATTTTGCTGATGTTAAAGAGGTTTTAAAGAGCGGAGGTTCAGCTTTTTTCGGTATTGGCCGGGCCAAAGGAGAAAACAGGATAGAAAAATCCCTAGACATGGCTCTCTTTTCTTCTTTAAGCAGCTTTCCCTTGAATAAATTAGATAATATTTTGTTTAACATTGCTTCAGGGGGCGGTAATTTTTATCTTTCTGAGGTAAAGAAAGTGGCTGAAGCAGTCAAAAAAAGGACTTCTCCCTCAGCTAAAATCATTTTTGGGGCTTCTTTTGATAAAAGTTTGGACAAAGACGAGATTCGTTTAACTGTTATTGCTACCAGCCTTGCTGGCTGAGAGTAATACAATCTTTTAAAGGGCTTGTCAAAGTTGACAGTTTTTTTTTGGAGGTTTAAAATTGTCTTATGGAAAACAAAATATTAAAAATTAAAAAAAGAAACGGGGATATTGTTGATTTTGATCAAGAAAAAATTACTAACGCTGTTTTTAAAGCCATCACTGCTACTAAACAAGGCAATGGAAAGAAAACAAAAAAGATTTCTGATAAAATTGTAGAGATTTTAAACAGAAGATTTAAAAAAGACGAAATACCTGATGTTGAGCAAATTCAGGACATTGTGGAAGAGGTTTTAATTTTGGAAGGAGAGGTGGAGGCAGCCAAAGCTTTCATTCTTTATCGTGAACAAAGAAGAAGAATTAGAGAGGCACAAGCTATAAGCGAAGAGGCAGTGGACAGGGTTGATGATTATTTGGATAAAATGGATTGGGAAGTTCAGGAAAACTCTAATATGACTTTTTCTTTGCAAGGATTGAATCATTACTGCGTTTCCTATGTTGTAAAAAAATATTGGTTAAACAAGATTTATCCTAAGGAAATAAGAGAAGCGAACGAATCAGGAGATCTTCATTTGCACAATTTAGATACTTTGGCTTGCTATTGCGTGGGTTGGGATTTGTATGACTTGCTCTCGCAAGGGTTTGGAGGGGTGCCGGGTAAAACAGAATCCTTTCCGCCCAAGCATTTAAGGTCTGCTTTAGGACAAGTGGTTAATTTTATGTACACTTTGCAAGGAGAGGCAGCTGGTGCTGTTTCTTTTTCCAATTTTGACACCTTACTTGCTCCTTTTATCCGTTATGATAATTTAAGTTATGCTCAAGTAGAGCAAGCGATGCAAGAGTTTCTTTATAATATGGCTGTTCCGACTAGAGTTGGTTTTCAATGTCTGTCTGAAGATACAGAGATTTTAACTTCTCAAGGATGGAAGAAGTATGATGAAGTTAATGTTGGCGACGTAATTAAAACTTACAATTTAAAGACTAGAGAATTGGAAGATAAAAACGTTTTGAAAATGTTTAAGAGAGAATATCAAGGAATAATGTATAATTTGAAAAATGAAACTCAGGACCAATTGATTTCTCCAGAGCATAGAATTGTTAGAAAAGATTCAAAGACTAATGATTTTATTCTAGAGCCGATTGAAAAAGCTTTGGAGCAAGAATCTTCTTTTATTGTTCCTATTGCTGATGAACAATTTAAGATAAGCGAGACATGTATTTCTAAAGTAGAAAAAATAGAATACAATGGAATAATTTGGTGTCCGACTACGGAAAATGAAACCGTTGTTGCTAAAAGAAAAGACCATATTTTTATTACTGGAAATTGTCCTTTTACTAACATTACTCTTGATTTAAGGCCATCGCCTGTTTTTGCCAAACAGCCAGTGATTATTGGTGGAGTTCCTCAAAAGCAAAATTATGAAGAGTTTGGAGAAGAAATGAAAATACTGGTTAAGGCTTTTTATGCGGCTATACTCAAAGGAGATAAAAGCGGAAGGCCGTTTTCTTTCCCCATTCCTACTATTAATATTACTCATGACTTCCCTTGGGATGACCCAGCTTTTGATGGCTTGTTTGAGGCTTCAGCCAAATACGGCATTAATTATTTTGCCAATTATTTAAACTCAGACATGAAGCCTGAAGATGTTAGGTCAATGTGCTGCCGTTTGCGTCTTAATCTGAATGAATTGACCAATAGAGGAGGAGGAGG
>CAZPGI010000021.1:0-8652 GCA_964586365.1 uncultured Candidatus Saccharibacteria bacterium | reverse complement strand
CTTTTGCGAATTCTTGAAAATTTATATTTTTAACTTTTTCTTTTTTTAGCGCTGATTCAATAAATTCACGATGAAGCATGTCAAAATAAAATTTGGCTTGCTTATAACTTTCTTTTATTGTTTGGTCTTTTTTAATTATACTCCCCAAAAGATCTTTAGTTTTTCCAATTGGTCTCAGTTCGAACCTTAAGGTTTTTAAAAGTTCGTACTGTTTTGTAAAATTATCAAAAATTGATTTTGTCATATATTTATTTTTTTTATAACAAAAAGGGGCGGCAATCGTCGCCCAATAATATATGCTTACCAAACGGTTAAGCAAATTGGAATTGTCGCCCCTTTTTGTAAGCAAATTAGGCGACTTTTTAATTTGTTAATAGTTGAGCGACATAAATATTATATTATAGTTTTATTTAAATTGCAAATTTCCGTACAAACGATCTTTGGATTTAGCTAAAATAAAGGAGAAAGTTGCTAGAATGATATAATGCTGCGGGACTTGGATTCGAACCAAGATTGATGGCTTCAAAGGCCACTGTCCTACCATTAGACGATCCCGCAATAATTAATTTTCTTCTATCGCTTCAATTAAAGCTAACTCTAGCGGTAATTGCTGAATAGAAGAATATTTTGTTTTGTTTTCAGCTTCCAAAAGGAGGTCTAGCATTTTTCTCAGTCCCTCTTCCTTTAACTCTTTGGCTTGCTTAATTGCTGTTTCTTTAACCTCTTTTGTTTCTCCAGGCAGTAAAACATCAATCAACTGAGAATCTATCTTTAGCATCAATAGTTTTCTTAGATAGTCAATAAAGGATTTAATAAATTCCTGCAAGTCAATCCCCTCTCCGATTTTATCATTGATAAACTTTAAAGTTGCAGCTTTATCTTTTTTGATTATTATTTCAGTAAGTTCTCTCGGCAAGCTGGTGTCTACCAAACCTAATATTCCTTTAATATCTTCTGTTTTTATCTTTCCCTTAGGAAGAAAATTAAGAATTTGGTTAAGTTTTCCTTCAGCGTCTCTTAAAGAGCCGTCAGCAGAAGAGATAATAAGGGCTAGAGCTTCTTTTTCAATGTCTATTCCTTCGCTTTTGCAAACCCACTCCAATTTTTTAATCATTTCTTCAAAAGAAAGTTTATGAAAATCAAATCTCTGACAACGGGAAGCAATAGTAGGAATCATTTTATGCGCTTCGGTTGTGGCTAAGATAAAAACAGCATAAGAAGGTGGTTCTTCTAATATCTTTAAAAGAGCATTGGCAGCGTCTTTAGACAACTGGTGGGCTTCATCTAAAATCAAAACTTTGTATTTAAGGAAAGCAGGGGCGAATTTTATTCCTTCTCTGATGCTTCTAATTTCGTCAATTCCTCGGTTAGAAGCAGCATCAATCTCAATTAAATCAATTGCCCTACCTTGATTTATTTCCATGCAAGCAGGACATTTATTGCAAGGTTCTGCTCCTTTTCTGTTTTGGCAATTTATGGCTTTGGCAAACAATCTGGCTAAAGTAGTCTTTCCTGTCCCTCGGTGACCAGCGAATAAATAGGCGTGGGAAATATTTCCTGATTCAATCTCATTCATTATGGTCTTAACTACCTGTTCTTGGCCAAAAAATTCTTTAAAGGTTTGTGGTCTGTATTTTCGGTACAATACTAGGTTTTGCATATTTTTGTATTATACTCTTTTAAGCGAAAAAAGCAATAAAAAAAAGAGCCGAAGCTCATATTTTATTTGACAGGTAGGAGGACAATTCCCAACACAACTTATATAAAGTTTTAAAGGTGCTGGGTAACTGTATTGTAGAACGCATTTTTAAGTTTGTCAACATTTGACAAAATAAGCTTGTTTATTATACAATAAATCATCATGAAAAACAGAATTAATACTTGTTGCTGTATTTGTTGCTTTAAGCTAAGAGATTAGTTTTGTTTTTCTTAAAGGCAATTGAATAAAATTAATCTCTTGATAAGGGATTTTTCTTTATTATGAAAACAAAAAACATTCTTGATTTTATTGGTAATACTCCTTTAATTGAGGTGGAAAAGAATATTTTTGCCAAGGTCGAAGGATTCAACCCTGGTGGCTCTATTAAAGATAGGATTGTTTTAAATATGATTTCAGAGGCAGAAAAAAAAGGAATTCTGAAGAAGGGAGATACTATTGTTGAGCCAACGAGTGGCAATACTGGAGTAGCCTTAGCCATGGTGGGAGCAATGAAAGGATATAAAGTTAGTCTTTTGATGCCTGAAAATACTAGTCCGGAAAAGATTAAAATGATTAAAGCTTTTGGCGGAGAAGCAATTCTGATTGAAAATATTAGATTCAGAAAAGACGTGATAGAAGATATTAAAAAAAGAATAAAGCAGGGAGAGAGAATTGTTTTTCTTAATCAGTACGAAAACCAGATGAATCCTCTGGCTCATTACAAAAGAACAGCGGAAGAGATATTAAAACAGCTTAAGGGTAAAAAGATTGATTTTTTTGTTGCTGGTATTGGTACAGGAGGAACTATTACTGGCATTGGCAGAAAACTGAAACAAAGATATAAAAAATTAAAAGTTATTGGAGTCCAGCCAAAGTTAGGAGATACAATTGAAGGTTTAAGGTCTTTAAAGGAAGGGTTTGTTCCTCCAATACTTGATTTGGATTTAATTGATGAGATTTATGATTTAGAAGGAGAAAAGGCTAAGGAAGCAGTAGATAATTTAGCTAAAAGCAAAGGAATTTTGGTTGGTCCAAGCTCTGGAGCAGCCCTTTTTGTTTCCAAAGAAATAGCTAAAAACAATCCTCAAGCAATCATTGTTACTATTTTTCCTGACCGAGGAGAGCGCTATTTGTATTATTAATTTTGGTTTGGTATAATGAAAAAATGATTAAACTATACAATACTCTTAATAGAAAAAAAGAAGATTTTAAACCAATAAAAGATAAAAAAGTAGGAATGTATGCTTGCGGCCCTACTGTTTATTGGTATGCTCATATCGGTAATCTACGAACCTATCTTTTTGAAGATTTTTTAAAGAGAACGTTGGAATACAATGGATACAAAGTAAGGCAGGTGATGAATATAACAGATGTGGGGCATTTGACTTCTGATTCAGACAGCGGAGAAGACAAGCTGGAAAAAGGAGCTAAAAAAGAAAGGAAAACAGTTTGGGACATTGCTGAGTTTTACACTGTTCAATTTAAAAAAGATTTGAAGGCATTAAACATTAAAGAGCCTAATGTTTGGATAAAGGCTACTGATACTATTCAAGAACAGATAAACTTTATCAAAAAACTAGAAGAAAAAGGATTTACCTATATTATCAATGATGGAGTATATTTTGATACTTCTAAGCTGGAAAAATACGGCAGATTATGGGGGCCAAAAGAAAAGAAAGAATTGAAGGCAAGGATTAAAGAAGTTAAAGAAAAAAGAAACAAAACTGATTTTGCTTTATGGAAGTTCAGTCCTAAAAATGAAAAAAGACAAATGGAGTGGGATTCTCCCTGGGGAGTAGGATTTCCTGGCTGGCATACCGAATGCGTAGTAATGAGCAGTAAGGAGTTAGGCGTTCCTTTTGATATTCATTGCGGAGCAGTTGACCATATTCCTATCCACCACACTAATGAAATTGCTCAAGCAGAAGCAGCTTTTGGCAAGATTCTAGCTAACTTCTGGCTTCATGGAGAGTTTCTAACCTTAAAAGGAGGAAAGATGAGCAAATCTTTAGGCAATATTATTACCTTGGGCAATTTAATTGAAAAAGGAATTAATCCTTTGGCTTTTAGATATTTATGCTTGGGAGTTCATTATCGTTCTAAGTTGATTTTTAGCGATGAAAGTATTGATTTTGCTGCTATTAGTTTGAATAAGCTTTATGATAAAATGTTTGAGCTCAAAGAAGATAAACAAAAGGAAAATGAAGTAAAGAGAGAAGATTATCAAAAAAAGTTTTTTAGTTTTTTGAATGATGATTTAAACCTTCCTCAATGCTTAGCCTTAACCTGGAACATGCTTAAAGACAAGGAGCTAAGTAATAAAGATAAGCGTGAACTTCTTTTGAACTTTGATAAGATTTTTGGCTTAAACCTTTCCTTGGTTTCAATTAAAAAAGAGGATTCTAAATATATTATCAAGACAATTAATGAAAACGGTGTTCCTGTTTGGACTAGTGATATTAGTATTCTTCCGGAAAAAGTGAGAGAACTGATAAAATTAAGAGAAGGACAAAGAAAGGAAAAAGAATGGGAAAAAGCTGACGAATCAAGAAAAGCAATAGAAGAAATGGGCTGGTTAATTGAGGATTCTGGAGAAAGGACGATAATAAAAAAGAGGCCTCTTTAATAGGCTACTCTTATGTACAAAGGATAAAAACATTTTTCATCCCAAACTTTGGCAAAAAATTCAAATTCTCGAAAACCTTTTTTTGCTTTTGGTTTTCTCTCGCAAACTTTAATGTAAATTTTCTTTTTGCCGTTTTCGACGCCGGCCTCAATCCGTAGTATTTTCTTTGGGCTAATTCCTCTCTTTTGAGCTTTTTCCTTAGCCAATTCTATAATCTCTCCCTCTACTCTAATTACAATTTCAGCAACTTCTTCTTTCTGGTTCATTTCCATCCTCCTTTTTAAAGGACTTTTTAAAAAATAACAAAAAATTGGTTTGTTGTCAACTTAAGCTTTGATAAAAATCAAGAATCTGGTCAGCTACTTTTTCCCAAGAATATTTTTGAGCATGTTCTAAGCCCCACTCCCCCATTCTTTCTCTTAATTTTTCATCAATTATTAATTCTTCAATTTTTTGAGCTAAAGCTTCAATGTTTTTGGGTTCAACTAAAAATTGTTCGCCCATTGTTCCTTTAAGCAGTTCCAAATATCCTTTATTAGCAAAACCGACTATTGGTTTTTTTGAAGCCATGGCCTCCAATAAAACAATGCCAAAACTTTCGCCAAAAGGAGCTGGGCTGACAAAAATATCGCAAGTATTAAAATATCTCGTAACTTCTTCTCCTGTAACTTGACCTTCAAAAACAACATCTTTTATTTTATTTTCTAAAACAAAATCTTGGCAATTCTTTTTAAGAGGTCCGTCCCCCACAACAATCAATCTTGTATTCTCTTGTTTCTCTTTTATTATTTTAAATGCTTGAAGCAAGTAAATTAAACCTTTTCTTTCTTCAATTCTTCCCACGAAAAGAATGTTGATTTTTCCGTCTTTGTATTTTTCAATTAGCGGGTTGTTAGGATTAAACTCTTTTAAATTAATGCCATTGGGAATTAATGCTTTTTTCCCTTTGAAATGAGGAAAATAATCCAAAGTTAAAGAAGAAACGCCGATAATTCCATCTAATTTGTTCAAACAAAAGGAAAAAACAGGTAAAATTAGTTTTAATAAAGGGATAGCTTCTAAATTGGAATGAAAGGTTAAAACATTAATGCTTTTAGAGCGGTTTAGTATCTGCCAAGAAAAAGGTATGACAAAATTATGGAAATGGACAATATCAAACTTTTCTTTTTCCATGAATTTCTTTATTTCTTTAGGATGAAAAGTAAAGCAAAGGTCTCCTTGAGAACCGCCAGTATAAAAAGGAAGAGATTTTCCTAAGAGAATAACTTCTGGCCCATAATCTTCTTCTTTTTTTCTCCTTGGAACAATTATTTTTACCTCAATTCCCCTTCTTTTAAACTCTTGGCTTAGTTCTAAAATGTGATTTTTTACTCCTCCGGGTTGGGAAAAGGTATGAGAAGTGACAAAACAGACTTTCATAATAGCAATTGACGTTTATATTTTTAATTGATATATTATACCCAATGGCTCAAGATTTTTCAATTGAAAAATTGGGGACAAAGTTACCTCCGCAAGATATTGAAGCAGAAAAAAGCCTTCTTGGCTCTTTAATGCTGGACAAGGATGCGATTGTTAAGGTTGCTGATTTTCTTCATGCAGACGATTTTTACAAGAAAATACACCAAGATATTTACCAAGCTATTGAGGACCTCTTTTCTAAAGGAGAGCCGATTGATTTAATCTCTGTTGCTTCCCGTTTAAGAGAAAAAGATAAATTAGAAGAGATCGGTGGCATTGCCTATCTAACAGAATTGGCTAATACTGTGCCTACGGCTAGTCATGTTTCCACTTATGCCAGAATTGTGCAAAAGAAAAGAATTTTAAGAGATTTAATTCAAGCAGGAGAAGAAATAGCTCTTATGGGTTATGAAGAGGAAGAAGATGCTGATGAGCTTTTAGATGGCGCTGAAAAAAGAATTTTCAGCATTACTCAAAAGAATCTTTCTCAAACATTTTTACCTATTAGGCCTTATCTAGAAGAAGCTTTTGAAAGAATTGACCGCATTTCCAAACATAAAGGAGCGCTCAGAGGGATTTCTACTGGATTTAAGGGATTAGATACTATTTTGTCTGGATTGCAGAACTCTGATTTAATTATTTTAGCAGCCAGGCCTTCAATGGGGAAAAGCAGTTTAGCCTTAGATATCGCTAGAAATGTGGCTTTGAAAGAAAAGAAACCAGTTGGTATATTTTCTTTGGAAATGTCCAAAGACCAGTTGATTGACCGTTTAATCAGCGCTGAATCAAACATTGATTCTTGGAAGATAAGGCAAGGATTACTTTCCTCTGAAGGAGAAGACAATGACTTTGTTTGCATTCAGCATGCCCTAGGAACTCTTTCTGAGGCGCCAATATATATTGACGATGCGGCTAGCTGTACTGTGTTGCAAATGAGAGCCATGGCCAGAAGACTTCAGGCTAGCCAAGGATTAGGTTTAATAATTATTGATTATCTTCAATTGATTGAGCCCTCTACTAAGATTACTAATACGGTTCAACAAATTACAGAAATATCCCGCCAGCTTAAAGGATTAGCTAGGGAGCTTAATGTTCCGGTTTTAGCTTTATCTCAATTATCTAGAGCAGTTGAGCAAAGAACTCCGAAGATTCCTCGTTTGTCTGACTTGAGAGAAAGCGGAAGTTTGGAACAAGATGCTGATGTTGTTTTGTTTATTTATCGTGAAGATGTATATCATGAAGATACTCCAAGAAAAGGCATGGCTGATATTATTATCGCCAAGCATAGAAATGGTCCAGTGGGGAAAATTGAGCTCTTCTTTGATAAACAAAGAGCCAGTTTCCGAAACCTGGAAACTGGCCTTGAGTTTGAAGAAGGAGAAATTGCTTTTTAAGCTTTAATTTCTATTATCTCAATTTCGGTAAAAGGCTGACGGTGGCCTTTTTTTACTTTATATCTTTTCTTGGGTTTGTATTTGAAAATAGTAACCTTGGGGCTTCTGCCTTGTTTGAGGACGCGAGCCTTAACTTCAGCTCCTTCTACAAAAGGCTGGCCAATAATTGTTTTCTTGCCGTCATTTAATAAAAGAACTTCCTTGAAGACGATTTCGTCCCCTTCTTTTTTCTCAATCTTTATTTTGTCTCCTTCTGAGACCTTGTATTGTTTTCCTCCTGTTTTAATTATAGCTAACATAATGTTATTTATATATCATTTTATTATATTTTAGTCAATGTTAATAGTAGAAAAAGGGCTTTATGGCCCTCTTAACATTTCATCAATTTCTTTTACAAGCTTCTTTGTTTCCTTTCTGTCCCCCTCTAATAGAGACTTTTTTATAGTCCCTTCTAGAGAAACTTCCTCTTTCTTTTCTTTCATTTCATTCTCCTTTAAATGTACTGCTGTAAGCATAACATAATATAAATTATTTGTCAACACTAAACAAAGATTTCAGAAATGATAAAGAAAATGTAAACGAACAAAAGAAGAGCCGCTTCCTTTTTAGTTATTTTATCATCATTTTTGATAAAGAAAAAAAAGAAGAATACGCTTAAGAACATAAATACTCTAGCTACAGTTAAGGAAGCCATATCTGCTATTTTAATAGGAGAAATTAAGAAAACTATTCCTAAAACCAAAGTGGCGGGCATAACTACTGCCCCCATTAAATCTCCTAGAACCAGCCATGTATTTTCTTTTTTAGCTGCGCTAACAGCAAAGAATATCTCAGGCAAACAATTGCCCAAGCCAACGATAAAAAGACCGATTAAAAGAACTGGCCAATGAAATGTTTCAGCAAAATAATTGGCCGAGTTTACAATTCCCTGAGAAGCAAAGATAAAAAAGATAATTGCTAATAATATCTTAAACACGCCAAAGAAAGAGGCTTTAAAGTTTTTAATATCTTCTTCATCTCCACAAGTTTTAGTAAATCTTTCTTTTTTGGAGAAAAGCCAGAAAATGTAAAGAAAAAAGAGAGAGATAAGAATAATTCCATCTCCTCTGGAAAGTATGCCATCATGGATTAAAAGCAGGGGCATAACAGCAGCAATAATAGTAAAAAAAAGAGTGGTATGCACGGTTTTGCTTTTAGCTGGTATGCCTTTTTGAGAAAAAAGAGCAGCTAGGGCAACAGATAAAGTAAGGTCAATTACATTTCCTCCAATAACGTCTCCAAAAGAAAGCTCAGGTATATTATTAATGGCTGAAAAAATGCCTACAAAAAGATTGGGGAAAGAAGCCACGATAGACATAATGATAAAAGAAAGGGCAAATTCTTTCCATCCTAAAAACTTGGCAATTTTTATTAAACTTTCAACAATAAGCTCGCCAGAAATAAAAAAAAGAAAGCAGGAAGCAATAAAAATAAAA
>CAZPGI010000020.1:0-9599 GCA_964586365.1 uncultured Candidatus Saccharibacteria bacterium | reverse complement strand
TGGTAATTGTTCCTCTTTTTACTCTAGCCATACTAGTTGTTTCCTAAAAGTTTTTTAATTTTTTTTGCTTCGGTTTCAGACATTTTTACCATTTTGCGAAGTTTCCTTCTTTTGTTAGAAGATTGCTTGGCTAAAAGATGATCTTGACCGACTGCTCTCCTTAAGACCTTTCCATTTTTTGTTACTTTAAATCTTTTGCTTAAAGATTTTCTTGTTTTTTCTTTCATATTATTTTTTAAGAATAATCATTGACATGCCCTTAGGCTCTTTTTTTAGTTCTTTTTCAATTTTTATTTCCGTTTTTTGCTTTAAACCATCAAGGAATTTATTGATTTTAGCAATTCCTACTTCAGATAAATATTTTTCTCTCCCTTTCAAGCGCAGTTCTACCCTTATTTTCCCTCCTTTGTTCAAAATTTTTTCTGCGGAATCAATTCTAGTTTGAATATCGTTGTCAGAGATATTAAAAGACAATTTAATTGTTTTTACTTCTCCTTTCTTGCTGCCAGCAATATTTTTTCTTTCTTTCTTTTGAAGCTGATAAAGATATTTACCGTAATCTCCTATCTTGCAAATTGGGGGAGCTACCTTTTCTGTTACCTGAATCAAGTCAAGGTTTTTTGCTTGAGCCATTGCCAAGGCTTGTTCCAAGGGCAAAATCCCTGCTTGCTGTCCGTCAACATCTATCACTCTTACCTCTTTGGCCTTTATTTGATTGTTGTAAAGCGGTCGTTTATTCAAATTAATAGTGGAGGTGGCGAGTAATGAGCTCGCGTCCAAAAATTATCCATCAATAATTCTACAAGCTTATTCTGGTTTTGTTTAACGAACCATTGCCTTGAAGCCAGAAGAAACAGCAATGTTCCGGGTTTAATTTTTGTTTTAGCTCTAGCTTCTTAAACCAAGAAGCTATTGCCTATCTCGCTATTTATGTCCTTAGACCTAGCGAGAATCAGTTTAAGGACAGCATTAAGCGTAAGCTAATGCAGGTTCTTCAAATAAGTTGGCACTTATTAAAGTGTTTTCAAGGTTTTACGAGGATTGAAACCTCGGCTTGCCTTATTGCTTTCAAATCTCTGTCGAAGCAATCACCCCCTCATTTTTAATTCTCTTCTAATTGTTTTTTCAATGTCTCTCTTTTTAAGAAATTCCCTTTTGTCTGTCTTTTTCTTTCCTTTAGCCAGGCCAAGGGAAATCTTAATTTTGCCTTTCTTAGTATAAACCGATAAAGGGATTAAAGTCAAGCCCCTTTCCTTGGATTTACCAATTAAATAATCTAATTCTTTTTTATGAAGAAGAAGCTTTCTTTCTCTCTGAGGGTCGTAATTGCTTGATAGTTGATAAGCCGGGATATTGGCGCCTACCCAGAAGGCCTCTGTTTTTCCTTGGTCATTTTTTTTTAGCATAATGTAAGAACCAGCCAAACTAGCGCCTCTGGTTTTTAATGATTTAACTTCTTGTCCGTTTAAAACCAAACCAGCTTCAAATTTTTCCAAGATGTTGTGAGTAAAGCCAGCTTTTTTGTTTTCTGCTAAAACCATATATTTTCATTTTATCTGATTTTCTGATAAAATGAAAGCGTTTATGGAGGCAAGAAAAGAAATTAAAAAATTAACTGAAAAAGCCATTAAAAAACTTTATGGTTTAGATTTTTCAGTTCAAGTTTTAATTCCTAAGGACAAAACATTAGGAGATTATGCAATAAATTCAGCTTTAGAGATAAAAAGAAAGAAAAGCGCTTTGGAAGTTGCTCGGGAAATAAAAGAAGAAATTAAGAGTAATATTTTTTCCAAGATTGAAGTAGCTGAACCAGGATTTATTAATTTTTTTCTTTCTCCTGAGTTTTTAAGGCAGGAGCTTTTAAAGAAAGGGTTTTTTGATTCTTTAAAAACAGGCAAAGGAAAGAAAATTCAGGTTGAGTTTGTTTCAGCCAATCCTACCGGTCCTTTAACCGTTGGCAATGGCCGGGGAGGTCCTTTTGGAGATGTCTTAGGAAATATTTTTAGAAAAGCTGGCTTTAAAGTAGAAAAAGCTTACTATATCAATGACTATGGCAAGCAGATTTTGGCTTTGGGCCGTTCTATCCTTAAGCAAAGCGAAGATTATTCAGGAAAATATATTAATGATTTGAGTTTGCGTATTAAAGAAACAGACCCTTACCTGGCTGGAAGAAAAGGAGCGCAGATTATTTTGGAAGAAATGATAAAGAAAACCATTGAGAAATTGGGCATTAAATACGACGAATGGTTTTCTGAAGCAGAGCTACACGAAAAAGGAGAAGTTGAAAAGACAATTAATCTTTTAAAGAAAAAAGAATTGCTTTATGAAAAAGAAGGGGCAGTTTGGTTTAAAGCCACTGCTTTTGGAGATGAAAGAGACAGGGTTTTGATTAAATCAAACAAAGAGAAAACCTATTTAGCCGGAGATTTGGCTTATCATAGATACAAATTTGAAAAGAAAAAGTTTGATAAAGTTATTAATATCTGGGGAGCAGACCATTATGGAGATGTTATGGGCTTAAAAGCAGGAATGGAAGCTTTGGGCTATAAAGACAAACTAGAAATTGTCCTTCTTCAATTTGTTACTGTGATAAAAGAAGGAAAGCCAGTAAAAATGTCTAAAAGATTGGGAACAGCCATTACGATGGATGATTTACTGGAAGAATTAAGTCCTGATGTAATAAGGTTTTTCTTTTTGGCTAAAGCAGCTAACACTCATCTCAATTTTGATATGGATTTGGCCAAAGAGCAGTCAGAGAAGAACCCTGTTTATTATGTTCAGTATGCCTATACCAGGATTTGTAGTATTTTAAAGAAAGCCGGTCAGTTTAAAAAAATTGACAATTTTGACTTATTGACCAATGAAAGAGAAATTGAACTGATGAAACAGATTTACCGATTCAAGGAGATTATTGAAGACACGGCCAATGATTATCAATTGCAAAGAATTCCTCAGTATGCTCTTGACTTGGCGGCTTCTTTTCATAGATTTTACCAAGAGTGTCCAGTTTTAACAGAAAAAGAAGATTTAAAAAAGCAAAGATTGGCTTTGATTTCCTTGGCCCAAGATGCCTTTAAAGAGATTTTGGATTTAATGGGCATTTCTGCTCCTGAAGAAATGTAAATAGAGTTGAAAAAAATTGGTTTTTGTGCTATCTTTTCTTTGGTTGCTTAACAAAAGAGAAGTGATGAGAATGGATGAGAAAGAAAAAAAGAAGGAACGGCTAGAACAAGCTTTTTGGATTATTTGGGCAGCGTTATTGATTTTAATGCTCACCCTCTTGTTTTGGTAAGAAGAACAATTCGGGCAGACTAAGGTCTGTCTTTTTATTGTTTTATTCTGCAAAAAATGCTAATCTGTTAATATGAATTCGGTTTTGAAGAATAAATATTTTCTTTTAAGGCATGGTGAGAACAATCATTTAGCAGAAAAACCAAACCTTACTTATCTTTATCCTGACAATGACCCGCCTGCTTTTTTAACTAAACAAGGAATTGAAGAAGCTAAAAAAGCTGGAGAAACTCTTAAAGAAAAAGGAATAAGTTTGATTTTTTCTTCCGATATTTTAAGAGCTAGAGAAACAGCCAAAATTGTGGCAGAAATAATCGGTTTAAAAGAGATAATATATGACACAAGATTAAGAGATATTAATTGGGGAATCTTTGCTGGAAAAGATAAAAAGCAAGGCTGGGAGTTTTTTAATAATGAAGCCATAAAAAGATTTGAAACTCCTCTTCCTCAAGGAGAAAGCTGGAACCAATGTTTAGAAAGAATGATGAGGGTTTTAAAAGAAATAGAAGATAATTTTCAAGATAGAAGCATTCTAATTGTTTCCCACGGAGACCCTTTGTGGCTTTTGGAAGGATATATTAAAGGATTAACTAAAGAAGAATTAATCAAGCAAAGACAAGAGCAAGGAGTTTTGAAAACAGGAGAAATAAGAGAACTATGATAAATGAAGAAAAAATATTAGAGTTTTGGGAAAAGAAAGACATTTTTCATAAAACCATTGAGAATAGAAAGAATTGTCCTTTTTTCAGCTTTTATGATGGTCCTCCTTTTACCACTGGCAAGCCTCATTATGGCCATATTTTAATTACTACTATTAAAGATGCTGTTTTAAGATATTGGACAATGCAAGGATATCAGGTTCCTCGAAGAGTGGGCTGGGATTGTCATGGCTTGCCGGTAGAAAATCTGATTGAAAAAGAGTTGGGAATCAAGAATAAAAAGCAGATTGAAGAATTGGGGGTTGAAAAGTTTAATAATGCTTGCCGTAATTCTGTTTTCGCTTGTGTTAATGATTTTAAAGAAACCCTGAAAAGAGTTGGCCGTTGGGCTGATTACGACAATTCTTATTCCACGATGGACAACAGCTACATTGAATCTGTTTGGTGGGTTTTAAAGCAACTTTGGGAGAAAAATCTAGTTAAAAAGAATTACCGAGTTTCTCCTTATTGTCCAAGGTGCGGTACAGCTTTGTCCAACTTTGAAGTAAACCAAGGATACAAAGAAGTTAAAGACCAATCAGTTTATGTTAAGTTTAAATTGTCAGGCAGAGAAGAGTATTTTCTTGTTTGGACAACTACTCCTTGGACCCTGCTTGGCAATGCTGCTTTAGCCGTGAACAAAGATTTAAACTATTGTTTGGCAGAGAACCAGGGAGAAAAATATATTTTAGCTAAAGACAAACTGAATATCTTGCAAGGAGATTATGAGATAATTAAAGAAATGAAAGGAAAAGAATTGATTGGAATTGAGTATCAGCCATTATTTTCTGAACAAACATTAAAAGTTTTCAGCGGAGAGTTTGTTTCTAGCGAAGAAGGAACAGGAATTGTTCATATTAATCCAATGTATGGAGAAGATGACTTTAATCTGGCCAAAGAAAATAATCTTCCTTTAATTCATACAGTTGATTTGGCAGGAAACTTTAAAGAAGAGATTAAAGAGTTTAAAGGAATGTTTGTTAAAGAAGCTGACCCAAAGATAATTGAGAATCTTCAAAACAGAGGTTTGCTTTACAAAACAGAAATAGTTGTTCACGAATATCCTTATTGCTGGAGGTGCGATACCCCTCTGTTGTATTATGCTTTAGAGAGCTGGTATGTTTTAGTGACTCAAACAAAAGAAGAATTAATCCAAAACAATGAAAAAATTCATTGGGTGCCTGAACATATTAAAAAAGGAAGATTTGGCAAGTGGTTAGAAGGGGCGAGAGACTGGAACTTTTCTAGGAGCAGGTTTTGGGGAGCGCCTCTTCCTATTTGGCAGTGTGAAGAATGCAAAACTCAAGTTTGTGTTGGCAGTTTAGCTGAATTAAAAAAATACCAAGTTAAAGATTATGAGTTGAAAGACCTTCATCTCCCCTATATTGATGAAGTAAAATTAAAATGTCCTCAATGCGGGAAAGAAATGAAAAGAACTCCTGAGGTTTTTGATTGCTGGTTTGAGTCAGGTTCAATGCCTTTTGCTCAATGGCACTATCCTTTTGAAAACAAAGAGCTGGTGGAAAGGACTTTTCCAGCTGACTTTATTACCGAAGGGCTAGACCAAACCAGAGGCTGGTTTTACACCTTGCATGTCTTGGCCACTATTTTGACCTTAGAAGATATTGGTTTGGGAAAGAATAAGCCAGCCTTTAAGAATGCGATAGTTAATGGTTTGATTCTTGACGAAAGAGGAAGAAAGTTAAGCAAAAGACTAAAGAACTATCCTGACCCGCAAGATATTTTTGATAAATATGGAGCCGATGCCTTAAGAATGTTTTTATTAAGCTCTACTTCGATTGGAGAAGATTACCGTTTCTCTGAAGAAAGAGTAAAAGAAGTTTGGAGAAAAGTGATTTCTTCTTTGGAGAATTGTTTGGCTTTTTACGAGACTTACAAAATAGAGCCAGTTGAGGAATTAAAACCAAAAAATGTTTTAGACCAATGGATTCTTTCTAGAATAGAAAGAATAAACGAAGAGATTGTTGATTTTATGAGCCAGTATGAATTAACCAAAGCAACAAGACTCTTTTACAGCTTTTTAGACGATTTATCTAATTGGTACATTAGACGTTCGCGAAAAAGGTTTAGACAAGACAAACAGGCTCAAGCTGTTCTGCGTTATATCTTAATTAAATTGAGTAAATTGATTGCTCCTTTTATTCCTTTTGTGGCTGAAGAAATGTTTAGCCGTTTTGGCCAAAAAGAAGAAAGCGTGCATTTATGCGATTATCCGAAAGCAGATAAAAAATATTTTAATGATAAATTAGAAGAGGAAATGGTTGAAGCCAGGAATATCGTTAATTTAGCTTTGGCAGAAAGGTCCAAGCAGGGAATTAAAGTGAGACAGCCCTTGCTTTCTGTAAAGACAAAGAAGCAAATTGATCCAGAATTGATGGAATTGATAAAAGAAGAAATAAACGTCAAGGAAATTATCTTTGAGCCAGACCTGGAAAATGAAATTGTGCTGAATACTGAAATTACAGCTGAGCTCAAAGAAGAAGGCTTGGTCAGAGAGCTTATTCGTCAAATTCAGCAAATGCGAAAAGAACAAGGATTAGTTCCTCAAGATAGAATCGTAATCCTCTACCAAAAATCAGATTTTTTTGATATGATATTATCAAAGAACGAAAACAAAATTTTGGAAGAAGTTTTAGCTGATGATTTTAAGGAAGAGAAAGAAGTTAAAGAAGGCAAGGAAATAGTTATTAATGATAATAAAATAATATTAAAAATAATATGAATAAAGATTTTTCTTTTCCCATTGAAAGGCCAAAGCAAAAGCAGGATTTTGGTTCTTCTCATATAGAGCATAGGGGCAAGGAGAAAAAGCCGGAGGACAAAGACTATTTTGAAGCCTTAAGAACAAAAGAAGAGACTAGAGATAGGGTGACGAAAGAATTAGAAAACTTGAAAACGCGTTCTTCAAAAAATCCTAGTCGTACCGAATTATTGAATAAATTATTAAAAAAAGATGAATAAGAAATTAATTATAGGATTAATAGCTGTTGTTTTAATAATCCTGGCTGTTTTTTTCTGGCAGAGAATGTCTTTTTCCAAAGAAAGCTTGAAGGTGGATATTTTAGGGCCAGAAACAGCTTCTTTGGGCGAGGAGCTGGAATATGTTTTGAAGTTTAAGAATAACGGGACAGTGAGATTGGAAAAACCAGAACTTTTCTTTGAGTTTCCTGAAGGTTCAATTGTTGAAGATAACAATAGAATCAAAAGAATGACTGCTGAACAATTGGGCGGGGACATTTATCCTGGCGAAGAAAGGACTTTCAAGTTTAAGGTTCGTCTTTTAGGTAAAGAGAACGAAACAAAAACCGTTAAAGCAACAATTAGTTTTCAGCCCAAGGATTTAAAATCAAGAAGCGAAGTTTCTACTACCTTTACCACAATTTTGAAAAATGTTCCTATTGATTTTTCTTTGGACACACCAGCTAAAACAGGAGGAGGCAAGGCCTTTACTTTTAAGATAAATTATGCTTCCAATGTTAATTATCCTTTAACTGATTTGTCTTGTATTATTCAATATCCTGATGATTTTGAATTTCTTTATTCCCAGCCCAAGGCTTTAGAAAACAATCAATGGGACATTCCTATTTTAAATGAGTTGGGAACAGGGAAAATAGAGATATCCGGAATTTTAAACGGAGAGCCGGGGGAACAGGAAGTCTTTAAAGCTAGAATTGGTATTTGGCAAGATGGCAACTTTATTGTTTTAAAAGAAGCAATGAAGGGAGTGGAGATAGCTTCTTCTTCTTTGTATTTAAGTCAAAAGATAAACAACAATGAAAACTATGTTGCTTATCCTGGAGACCAGCTTCATTATGAAATATCTTTTAGGAATTTGACTGACAATATTTTAAGCAATCTTGTTCTTATTGTTCGCTTAGAGGGAAGCAGTTTGGACTTGAATTCAATAAAAGCTCCTGATGGAAAGTTTCAAACTGGAGACAATTCTATTGTTTGGGAGGGAGTTTCTGGCTTGGACTTCTTAGACCCAGGAGAAGAAGGCAAGGTTGAGTTTTGGGTAAATGTTAAAAATAATTGGACGATTAAGAGTTTGGCTGAAAAGAATCCAAACATTAAAAGTAAGATAACTATTGGCGAAACGCGACAAGAGTTTTTAACCAAGATTGGTACTCTTGTTGGCGCAGAACAAAAGATTTCTGCTGATAGTAAATATTTTGAAAACTCTGGCCCTTATCCTTTGGAAGCAGGAGAAAAAACTTATCTTACCATTGAATGGACAGCTACTTCTTCATATAATGATGTTGGCTCAGCAGTAATGACCACTATTTTGCCTGAGAGCGTTACTTTTGAAGGAAAGGTTTGGCCTGATGGCGTAGACCTTGTTTACAATAAAGATACGAGCGAATTAGTTTGGTCAATAGGGACAATAGAGGCTGGAAGCGGAAGCTTAAAACCAGCTAAATCTTGTGCTTTTCAAGTTTCAATACAGCCAGAAACAACAGAACAAGATATAATTGTTTTGGGGCCAGCTCAGCTTGCTGGAACCGATGAATGGACTGGTGAAAAATTGACTGCTAAGACAGAAACTCTTTATGGGGAAGTAAAGAAATAATATGAATGTTTACAAAGACAAATTGGTGAGAGTTTTATTAATTATTTTTACTCTTTTTATTTTTTATTCCATCCCTTTGTTTATTTTCAACGGTACGCAGAAGAAATTGCTTAATCTGGAAATAAAAGAAGACCTTAATCAACTTAGTATGTGGGCTGAACTATATAACAATAGGTATAAAACTTATCAAGGAATGGAGAATAACGAAGAGATTAAGAAAATAATAGATGAATTGAATTCTCTTCAGACTGATTGCCAGTTGATTATTAGCAAAAGAGGAGATAAGTTTTGCGCTAAAGCTAAAATGTTTGATAAAAAGATAAAAAATTGGTGTGTTGATAGCGCTAGATATTCGGGCTCAATTATTAATAATTGCGATTATGATAAAGAAATCAGATGCGAATAATGAAGGTTTGGAAAAAATAGTTTCTTTTGCCAAAAGGAAAGGGTTTGTTTTTCCTTCTTCAGATATTTATGGCGGATTAACCGGTTTTTATGATTTCGGGCCCTTGGGAGCAGTGATGAAAAATAATATTAAAAAAAGTTGGTGGAAAAGAATGGTGCAAACAAGAAGCGATGTAGTTGGTTTGGACAGCGCTATTATTATGAATCATAAGGTTTGGGAAGCTTCTCTTCATACTGAGAACTTTACTGATCCTTTAGCCGAATGCAAAGAATGTCATAAAAGATTTAGAGCCGACCATTTAAAAGACCAAAGTCATTGTCCAGAATGCGGAGGAGAGCTGATTCCTCCCCGTCAATTTAATTTAATGCTTAAAACTTTTATTGGTCCAGTAGAAGATGAAGCCAGTAAAGCTTATTTACGGCCAGAAACAGCTCAAGGCATATTTATTAATTACAAAAATATTATAGACACGCAAAGAGTAAAGATTCCTTTTGGCATTGCTCAAATTGGAAAATCCTTTCGTAATGAAATTACTCCTGGCAACTTCATTTTCCGCACTAGAGAGTTTGAGCAAATGGAAATGGAGTATTTTGTTAAACCAGGCGAAGATGAA
>CAZPGI010000019.1:7947-9920 GCA_964586365.1 uncultured Candidatus Saccharibacteria bacterium | reverse complement strand
AAAGGCGAGGCTTTCCCGGCGGGACGGTAGTAAAAATTACGTCCCGCATCCTGCTTGTAGTCTTTGCTTTGTTTAGCGCACATATTCCCGTGCGGGCCAATGATTTTACGTCTGCCTTGGACACGGGTAAATCGTTTGGAAGTTCATCTGTCAACGCATTTCACCCCCAAAATCTTACCCAAACATTGCAGAATCGCGGGGTTGACTCTACTGCCGACAACATATCTCCTCATATACAGCAGGGACAGACCAACAGGACGCAGTATGAATCGTTCTATACAGACCCAGGAGGAATGACCGCGGCGGCATCAAGCGAAGTTGGCGATTTCGTCAATGATTCATATCAAACAAGAACCCAATTCAATTTGAAGAATGATCCGACAGTTGGAAGCGGCTGCCTCCAAACCGATGGGGAAGGCAAGTGTACCATGTGGAGTCGTTCGCAGGAGATCATCGGAAACACGTATCCAAACTGCGAAGAAGTAAGCATTCCCCGATACGATGAGGACCCAAATTATCAGACTTGTGAAGGCGCCAGACATGACGAGATTCTGGCATGCGATGTAACGCAACCGGTAAGCGTATCATCCGAAATCATATACACACCATGCGAACAAGCCGAAATAGATTACCGGCCTGGGCAGGTGTATGCTGTCTGCAAAGATTTTTTTGATTACTGGAAGGATTGTACATCAACTCAAGAGGTATTTGATGACTGCAACTGCGAGAACGTGGTGGGTAACTACTGGTGTCAAAATCCCGTATCGGAGTATACTCTGGGCGCACCGCCGTCGGATGCAATAACTCTCGACAGGACACAGCTAGGCGAAGTAATAAGCTGCCGCGATGAAGGCGGTTGGGACTGGGGAACTCACTATGTCTATTCGTGGTATGCCAAATACCGGCATAGTGTTGTTGAGCGGATATTCATTACATACAATTCACCCTGCGGGGATCTGGACCGCCTTGTTGAGAACTGTACCCTGCAACGCCTTGAGCAGTGCGATCCCAATGGACAAAATTGCCTTGTTACTGTTGACAACGGGGAGCCAACGGGCGTGCTGGCATCGACGATCTACCAGACGCACACTCGGGGGCAGCCCCTTGCGTCGTATGATTGCAGCACATGCGGGTCTATGTGTACAAGCTGGATACCGCCAGTAATGAACGAACCCCCTTTCTGCGAAGCTTGGATGTATGGCTGTAATTGCGACATCTCTTGTCAGGTAGATGAGTATGGAACGAACATTTGCGGTTCGCCGACATCATGTTCTCCCATTGTAAGCGAGGGTTGTGTTTCTGGTTCCTGCTCGTCTCTTTCCACTCTTGTAGATCAACCAGCCAATAGCGCCGTGCAAGTGGGAACGGGAATTGCCTACGATCCTGGCGTAGGTGTATGCAGCGATCCCAATGCAACGGCGGTAGCCTATCAAAATACTTATTACGTTGACCCTCGCGTGTGCAACTCATTCTCGGGATCAATGGAAAACTACATGATTTGCATGGACGGGGAGCACATACAATTAGATAATAACATAAAGAATACCGCGCTAACCAAGTCGCAGGTCAGAGAACATACCGCGGCAACCGGACTGGGCGGCTTATCCGAAACCCATGTGCGCATTTATGGTGGTCCTGACATAAAGCCCGTGCTCAATGGATGGCACATGAAAACCACCTGGGGATGCTATGAAGGCGAAGACAACTGCCAGGCGCTTAAAGATCAGGGCTGCACAATGTATGAAAGGACATGCAGTGACCCTGCTGACCCATATTGCAGGAATGTTACTTACACTTATCGCTGTGGCGGCACAGGTGGAATTCTAGGCTACGAGGTAGCGGTGGTATGTGACGGCAATATCCGATGCATGGGAACCGAATGCAAGGATGCGAGCTACGAAGCCAACAAAGATTTCAGCAAGATGGCGCAGGTATCCGAAATAATGAATGCTCTCCGTATGGATAGCACAAAC
>CAZPGI010000019.1:0-7847 GCA_964586365.1 uncultured Candidatus Saccharibacteria bacterium | reverse complement strand
ATGAAGCTGAAGAGTGAAAACGTCTATTGCTGCTTCAACTCTATCCTTGCCCGCCTGGTCCATGAGCAAGGCCGGCCCCAGGTCGGTCGCGGGTGGGGATCGTCGGAACAGCCCGATTGTACGGGGTTCTCTATTGGTGAATTCGCCGCTTTGGACTTTTCGCAAATGAAATTGGGGGAGTACATGCAGTACATTCAGACAAAAACGAACATATCCCCCGCCGAGATGGAGGCCATTCAGCAACGAGCAATTACGGTGACAGGCGCGGGAGGCTCGTAGCAATCAAACCGGCGAGGATCCCACGATTCTCGGCATTTCTATCTCAACCTCTAATGGCCTGACATCGTGCGTGACCCCCCGGTAAAGCTCGCCATAGGTCCGCAGGTAGAAGTGGCGTTTCGGCAACTGGAGCACCTTGGCCGCCAATATCTGCCTTTCTTCCGTCTCCCGGAGGGATATTCCGCCCCCAAAGGACAGGATCGACTGGAATTTCTTCTTCGTAGGAGATGAATCCTCCATGTACTGTGCCGTTGCAGGGTGATTCACGAGCATGTACATCCAGGTGTTGATGTTGTCGATGATACTGGTTGTCACCTCCGGGCCGACTTCTTCTTCCATCTGTGAAATGCTCTGTGTGTAGAAATGAATCCAGACGTTGGCGCCGCCGAACTTGCTGAACAGCTCCTGCACGCCCCTGTACAGGACGTTGTGCCCCTCATCTAAATGCAGGCATAAAGGGGGATCGAGTTTTCGACTGGACGCAAATACTCGTCCGACCATGCTCTTGATCATGGACAGCAAGACTCTACCGAGAATGTGGGCCGTTCGATCCGTCAGCATGGAACCTGTGTTGCAGAACAGGATTGCGCCTTCTCCCGATTCTATGCGCCTGACGAATTCGTTGTGTTTGGCCTTGCCGATAATCCTCCCCGTCGTACCCGATGTCAGGGCCGAAAGAGTGGTTCTGAGCGACGATGCTACTTTGGCAAAAAACTCCTGGGGCGACGACAAAGTCTGTTCCATGCTGGCCACCAGGTCCTCGCTGCCCGGAAGGTTTTGGATCGATTCCTTGAACCGCGACAGGGTGTGCCACGAAGAATTTTGTTTGACTTGGAGGAAATTGATGGACATAGGCTCGTTTTTCCCCTCCATGGCGTTTTTGTGCCGCTGCTTGAGCGCAAAACCGGCTATCACGGCATGCGAAACCTCCTGGGCCACGGCGATGAAATAATCCTCTTTGGCCTTGATTCCGGAAACGATGTGGTTAACCAGCTCCTCCTCCATATAATAATACGCCAGGGGATCGAGCATGATGGAGCTGTCCGGAAATATCGGGTTCAGCATCATGACCTCCCGGAGCCTTCCGCACTCGGCGGCGGCCTGGCACACCCTGCTTAAAAGCTCAGGATCGCCCTTGGGGTCAATGATCACGACGTTGTATCCCTTCTTGATGTCCTGCTCTACGATGTTCTCCAGCAGTTTCGATTTGCCGATGCGCGTCGTGCCGAAACAGCCGAAATGCCCGCTTCTTTCGGAGTCCTTGATGAATATCTCCTTCTCTTTCATAATATCGTTCAGGTTTACCCCCCATCCCAGGCGGGTTTTCCCGTCATGATGCCTCATCACCGAGCGTTTATCGTTTAGTTCAAGCAAAGCGTCGAGATCGTCCATGTTCAGCCTCCATCATTTCCTTTGCTGTATATTACTTCCGCCCCGCTGTTCCCCTTTTCTTTCCTCTCTCTCCCTTTCGGGAAGTATTATATAGGCAATTAGTTCGTTTAGTAGGTTTCGACCGAAAAGGGCGCAAGTCGCCATTGATGCAGAGATGCCAATGGATGATTTGCGCCTTTTTTTTACGTTTCGGTAAGCCCTGACCCTTGTAACGAGGGTGGGCGCGGAACGTGGCATTACCCCGCCGGTAAGTCCTGACATCCGCGAGGATGCAGGCACGGCAAAGGAGGTGGAATGGGAAATAAGGAAAGGAGGTCCGGCGGGTTGCTGGAGAAGATCAACCGGCTGTGGCAGATAATGACACGGCCAAACCCCCGGCAACACCGCCGGGCGAAAGAAAGAATCTCCGATCGGGAGATCGAGGAGGCCCGGAGGGTCAACCTTGCCCACCTGATCGAATCGCTCGGCCACAAGCCGAGGTGGTTCTCTGCGGAGAAGGCGATGTTTTCTTCGCCTCTCCGGGAGGAGAAGACTCCGTCGTTCACTGTCTCGTATTACAAGGGACGGTGGGGGTGGAAGGATTGGGGAACCAGCGAGTCCGGAGACACAATCGCTTTCGTCCAGGCTTATTATGGTCTCGGCTTCATCGAGGCGGTAAGGAAGCTAAGTGGCGGAACAAACCTTTCTGTCCCGTCGTCCGCCCCGGCGCCATCGGCCCGGAGCGAGTACGACGAGGACAAAATCAAGTTCGTGCGGAAGCTGCACAGCGACCGTATGAGCCTGATGTCCCCGAAGGAACACCGGATAGTCCGGCTGTACTTCGAGGACAAAAAGGTAATTTTTTATCCTGAAATTGCGGTGGTCATGTACCACTCCTTCAAGGATAAAAAGTCATTCGTCGGTATTCCCATGCCTCACGCCCGTTGCATCAAAGGGCTTGAGTGCCGCGAGATCGGCGGTACGGACCGGAAGACTCTCGGTAACAAGACCCTGTGGTACTTGGGTCGGAAGTCTTCCAAGGTGCTGGTCACGGAGTCGATCCTTGACGCCCTGGCCGGCGAAATTGTCCTTTCCGACAGCACCGTATCGCTGATGTCCATCAACGGCGTTGGCAACGTCGGGAAACTGGACGGTGTCCTGGCGAAGCTGAGACCAAAAGAGGTCCTGCTCGCCCTGGACAATGACGCTCCGGGCCGCGAGGCCCAGATAGCGGCGGTGCAGATAGCATCGCGCTACGCGGACAGGGTGATCCAAGTTGATCATCATATCCGTGCGGGCGTGAAGGACCTGCATAAGCTGCTGCTGCCAGCGCAACAATCAACACCTGTCGCAAAGGCGGAATAGGCGGGAGTATCTCATGGCGAAGTTGTCACCGATACAACCGCCCCTTGGTGCAATTTGGGGTGTCCGAACCGAGGGTTATAACGCTTCGGGTTTCCTGAAAGACACCGGCATGTTCTTAACTGCCGGCGGCGAAGGGGTTTATGTTGGGAGCCTTCACAACGAACCCGGCTGGCTACGCCGGGTAAGACCCGTTAAAACGAGAGATATTGAGGGGTACATAATCCGTTACCAGGAAACGAGAGTGAATCTTGGTTATCCGGTCGTGGAAATATGGACTCCCTAAAAGGGCTGGCATCCCGCCGGCCCCGAGGCAGTCGAGGTTCCGCGAATTCCCATGCGGACCAGTCTGTCAACCATAATGAAGCAGTGGCAGGCGCAAGGCGCCGAATGCTTCTGAAAATCCGGGGAGGCGTCCTGCTACCCCCGTAAACCATATCAAAATCAACCCCCTACAACCTGGGCGTGCTCCTGCGGGACACTTTAGCATCCGCAAGGGTGTGCTCACAGTTGCGGGTGGGGATAAAATCCAAACACATACGTGATTTGTGCCGTGAAGCGGCGCTGAGTTTCCAGGGATGAGAAAGCGATTTCGAGAGTCCTTGGCGCCCACGCCCCCAACAGCGGCGCATTGTCTATCCATTACCCCGCCGGTAAGACCTGACCTTCGCGAGAAGGCAGGCACGGCAAGGAGGAAAAATGCAAGAATCGATTTCGACAATATTCGAAGGGGTCAGCGCCCCCGCGTCACTCATGATGGAAGTCAGGGAGGACACAGCCGGGCATCCGATGATCCCTCGGAGGAAGCTTTATCGGTTCCGTCAGGAGCCGATGAGCGACTTCATCGGCTGGCTAAAAGGGGCCGGCGGTTACGACCCTCTCCTCATTACGGGTCCCACGGCCTCCGGCAAATCGTCGTTGGCCGAGCAGGTGGCGGCGCGGCTTAACCAGCCCGCCTACATCGTGCCCTGCCACGAACGGATGGAGGTGCCCGACCTGTTTGGGCGCTTCGTCGTCCGGGACGGCCAGATGGTATGGGTGGATGGTCCGGTCATCGCGGGGTTGAAAGACCCTGCCGGGGCGTGGATCATCATGGATGAGTTCGACTCGATGGAGCCTGGTGCTCTGTTGGGTATTAACCCCGTTTTGGAGGGACGGAAGTTCATAGTCCCCGAAACAGGGGAATTCATTGACCCCGTTGCCAATGGGGCAAAGATCATCTGTACCGGCAACACCGCCGGGATGGGTGACCAGACGGGGGAATATCTCGCGACTAAGCGGCAAAACGTCGCCACGATGGGACGTTTTGCAGTCATGGAGATGGCGTACCCCACAGAGGAGGAGGAGCTTGACATCCTTTCCCTCCACCGTCCGGACCTCCCCGCGAAAATCGGGGAACACATGATCAAGGTCGCCAGCCTGGCCCGCGAGCAGTACATTGCGGGTGAGATGCAGTGCGTGTTCTGCACGCGTTCTCTCATCAGGTGGGCGCACCTGGCGATCTATTTCAGAAAAAAGAAGGGCGTCAATTACCTTATGCACGCCTTGGACAGGGCAATCGGGTTCAAGTATGAGCCGGTTGTCCGGGAGGCGCTGCACCAGTTTACCCAAAGAATATTTGGGAACGACGCCATAACGATTAACTAGGGGAGGGGGTGAACCATGCCTTCTCTTTCCACTTCTGGGTGGCCGGTATCCATTCCGTCTGACGCGGTTGAGGCCGTTTGGCTACGGAGCGACTCCGTGTCCGGCGGCAAGGACTGGATCGGGGTTGCCTGCCCCGATAGGTTTATAGCCTTCTGGGGAAAGACTGGCACGATCAACCAGTCAAAAACAAGGAAGGTTATTGGCACGCCCGTCAGCCACCTGACGGCCGTAATGGCTGGCAAGGTTCAGAAGGGATATGAGGTTATAGCGGAACTGCACGATCCTCTTCCGCCACAATCCAGCAACCCGGCGGCGCCGCCCCCTTCAAAAAAGCAATCCGCGATAGCCAAAATCGTCGCGGCCTGGAGGGATGAGGCGCCCGACGACGGCTGCTTCTGAAAGGAGAGGAAGATGTATCAATCCATCAACCCTCCGGAAAACGCAGAGTGGGGGATTTGTCTCAAAAGGTTTGGAAAGTACTGGATAGCGTTCAGTACCGACAAGCTTTTTTTGACAATAGGCGACATACCGCCCCATAAAGTCACTGGCCGATTTCCGAAATCGCCCGAAATCATTACGGCGATGCTCAAAAAGAAGGAGGGCCAGGGCTACAGGGTGGTGGCCGAGTGGAAACCCGACACACAATGGGTGCCACACGAAGCTGCAACCCCCACAACCCAGACACTCCCCCCTCCCCGGGGAGGCGGCGGCAAGTATGGGAAGCATCACCAGCTCCCAACGCCGCCGCCTAATCGTCCAGTTCCTCCAATACCGCCGCCTAAGCCCATGACGATCATTGACCTGGTGCGGAAGTGGCGCGATGAGGCGCCGGACGACGAGTGCTTCTAACGGGGCCGCAAGGCCCCAAAATCCCATTAAATTTAAAGGCCAAAGCCTGGGCGTGCTCCTGCGGGACACTTTAGCATCCGCAAGGGTGTGCTCACAGCTACGGCAAACATTACCCACGCCGCATAAGTCCTGAACCAGCTATGGCAGGCACGGCAACGGAGGATAAAGTATGAACGAAAACATCCTGAGCAATATCGTGTTGCTCAACCTGGACATTCGCTTGTGGTCCGGGCGGCGCAGACTTGCCCCCGAAGACCTGAAGCTGGCCGACGGGTCGGAACTCCCCCCGGAGTCCCTGGCCCGGTTAGGATCCAAGCGGGTCATCGACCCGGAGCGGATAAACGAGTTGTATCAGATCCGCCAGGAGGCCCACCGAATTGCCCTGCGGCACGGCGCCCGTCTCATGGGCGGATACGCCATTCCCACGGGGAGGATGGCCGAGCTGAAGGACCAGCTCGACGCCCTGGTCGCCTTGGGGCGCAAGCTGAAGGCTGAGCTTCTGTCAGACCTTTCCGCTGCCGTAGAGGAGTGGAAAGAGAAGAATCCAGGTTGGGAGGCCCTTATCGACCGGGCCGACATCAACCCGGAAACGGTCGGACGGGCCATCTCCTTCTCATGGCAGGTGTACAACATCGCGCCTGTCGAGGGACAGGAGGAAGGTCTGGAGGCGGAGATCAACGGTCTATCCGGCCAGCTCCGCCAGGAGATCCAGACTGAGGCCCGCCTCCTCTGGAAGAATTCGGTCCAGGGGAAGGCAGAGGTAACACAGCGGACCCTCCGCCCTATCCGGGCCATGGGCAAAAAACTCGACGGGCTCGCCTTCCTCGAGCCCGACCTTGAGGACCTGGTGAAGGAAATTTCCGATGTCCTGGAGACCCTCCCCAAGAAAGGTCCGATCCGGGGCAGGCACCTGGCTGCGGTTTGTGGGATTGTTGGCCTCCTTGGCAACATCCCCGACGCCAAGACGATGGCGGAAGCCGCGGTCAAGGCCGAAGAGGAGGCCGCGCAGAAAGCTATAGCCCTGAAGCAGCAGGACAGCCTTCTGGGGTCTGTGGAGACTGCGGTGACGGAAACCACCGACGCCACGGAGATCCCCCCGGCCTTCGTCATCCAGGGGGCCGGAGAGATTTACGCGGGAGCGGCTCCCCCGCCTCTGCCGCCCGATGAGTGCTTCTAATCACCGGGGTTGCATGATTGGCGGAAACGTCATTCGTGCAACCCCCTTTAAGATCATTACCCCGCCGGTAAGTCCTGACATCCGCGAGGATGCAGGCACGGCAAAGGAGTAGATATGACGAGAAAAATAAAAACGGTGATTGGCGCACTGCGCCACACCCTGGCCGCCCTCGCCGAAAGGCGGGGCCTCCGCCTTACCGTGGGCGGCGACACCGCCAGCACCAACGGCAAGGTTGTTAACCTGCCGGTGCTGCCGGAGGAGGACGAAGTGGCCGCCCTCCTCGCGGAGGGCTACGTGGACCACGAAGCGGCCCACGTAAGGTGGACCAACTTCTCGGTTCCCAACAACCGGTGGTTTAACATCCTGGAGGACGTGCGTATCGAACGCCTCCAGGGAGAAACCTATCCAGGGGCCAAAATCAACCTCCGGCGGCTGGCGGCCGCCCTTGCCGGCGGGCCGGAGGATGTTGTGGTGCCCCCGGACGACAAGCCAATAGCTCAGTTTCAGGCATGGCTGTTGGCCCGAGAGCGGCGTCTTGTTCTTGGACACGACGCTCTGGGGGGATGGGAGCAGGCCGTGGAGGAGCATTGCCGGAAGCGGTATGGCAATGGCTTCTGTGATCTGTTCGTCAGCCTGGCGGACAGGGTGGCTTTCTGCCAGTCCACGCAGGACTGCGCAGACCTGGCGGATAAGATCATGGATTTGATCAAGAATCCGCCGGAGCCACCTTCCCCGCCGCCCAAACCCAAGCCCAAACCCAAATCCAAACCCGATCAAGGCGAGGGAGAGGGTTCGGAAGAAGGCGAGGATGGCGAGGATGAAAGCGAAGGCGGCAACGCTGGTGCTGGATCCTCTGCCGACCAAGAGCAGGGGAACCAGGAGAATCAGGAAGGCGATTCTGGGAGCGATTCCGATTCGTCGCCTGATGACGGTGGCGACCCGTCCGAATCATCCCCCTCCCCCGGTAGCGAAAATTCCCAGTCAGATGACGGGAACGACGCCGACGAGGAAGGAGAGGATGGCGATGATGGAGCCGGTAAGGCCGACGGTTCCGGAGAGGAAGGCGAGGAAGACAACTCCTCCTCCTCCTCCTCGGCCTCCGACACCCAGTCTGGCGGGGAGGATGCCGACCCGTCCTCATCCGGCCCCCAAAACTCACACG
>CAZPGI010000018.1:0-10051 GCA_964586365.1 uncultured Candidatus Saccharibacteria bacterium | reverse complement strand
CTAGTAACAAGGATTCTTTCAATCTGAGGAGTTACTTTGGCTGCTTCCTCAACTTTGTCATAAAAAGTATCTAGAGTTAAAACAATCCTTGGAGCAGCGTCATGAAAGAAGTATTTTAATTCTTCAGCGCTGTACAAAGGATTAAAAGGAATAGGAATGGCTCCAGCCTTCATTGCTCCGTAAAAAGCAATAACAAACTGCGGACAATTGGGCAGTAAAAGAAAGATACGATCCCCTTTTTGAATACCAAACCCTTGTAAAGCATTAGCAAACTTGTCTGAAAGCTCTTTTAATTCTCGGTAAGATATTTCCTTGCCGTAGAAGATTAAAGCTGGCTTATCAGGACACTTCTCAGCTGAGTCATCTAAGAAACGATGCAAAGGCAATTCTGGATAATCAAGACGATGAGGCACGCCCTCAGGATAAAACTTAAACCAAGGACGGTCATCGGGAACACAATATTCTGCTTTAGCCATATGTTTAATTAAAATTATTATTATTTAACAAACAAAAGCTCCCTTTGGAGCTTCTTTTGACTCTTAATAAAAATTGCATGATTGAGTATAGAATACCATAGGACGGGATAAAAGTCAAAGCCCTACCCTGGTTCAATATGATATGCTCCGCTCAGAAAATCGTCTGGCCTTTTATCTTTTTAACAATCCTTTAAGCAATTTTTTATTTTCTAATCAAGAGTTACTTGTTTTGCTTTCTTCTCTGCTTTGTCCTTTCTATTTCGCTCAAGTATTGCTTTCTCAGCCTTATATTATCCGGCGTTATCTCTAGATATTCATCTTCGTTCATAATGCTCAATCCTCTTTCCAGAGTGATTGACAAAGGCGGAGTCAGCTTTATAGCTTCGTCAGAACCCGATGCTCTCATATTGGACAATTCTTTTCCTTTGGTCGGATTGACGCTCAGGTCATTTCCTTTGGACACGTTGCCAATGACCATTCCTTCGTAAACATCATCGGCGTGACCAATATACAAAACTCCTCTTTCCTGCAGTCCCCAAAGAGAAAATCCCGAGGCCTTTCCTGTAACCATGGAAACCATGGAGCCGACAGACCTTTTTTCAATTTCTCCTACATAAGGCCTGAATCCGATTACCCGAGTAGCTAAAAGACCCTCTCCGCGAGTATCAATAACAAATTCAGGCTTGTATCCCAACAATCCTCTGGTTGGAATTTCAAAAATCAGCCTGACGTGCCCTTGTTCCGGCCTCATCTCAGTCATTATGCCTTTTCTCTTGGAAAGCTTCTCAATAACTGTACCAGACATCTCCTCGGGAACATCAATAATCACTTCTTCAAACGGCTCCAGCTTTTTGCCATCTTCCTCCTTGATAATCACCTGGGGCTGGGAAACCTGCAGTTCATAGCCCTCTCTCCTCATGTTCTCTAAAAGCACAGCTATATGCAACTCTCCCCTTCCATAAACCTTGTAATGGTCTGTTGAGGAAAAATCAACCTTCAAACCGACGTTGACCTCTAATTCTTTTTTGAGTCTTTCTTTGAGCTGACTGTTGGTCACGAATTTACCGTCTCTCCCGGAAAAAGGAGAATTATTGACCAAAAAGTTCAAGGAAATAGTTGGCTCGTCTATATCAATAGCAGGAAGAACTTTTTGCTCTGGGTCAAAGCAGATTGTTTCTCCAATAAAGATGTCGGAGATTCCGGCAATCATGACAACGTCTCCAGCACTAGCTTCTTCGACTTCCCTTCTATCCAGCCCGTAAAAAGTGAAAATCTTGACTATTTTTGCTTTTCTGATTTCATCCTTGACTCCTTTGACGTAAACTTCGTCTCCTTTCTTAATTTTTCCTTCATATATCCTGCACACAGCCAACCGGCCCAGGAAATTATCATAAGCGAGATTAAAAGGCTGGGCCCTCAGAAGATTATTCGTTAATTCTTCCGAAGATGCCGAAGGAACCTTTTCCAGAATCAAATCCAGCAAAGGTGTCAGGTCTTTTGATTCGTCCTTTAAGCTTCTTTTGGCCACGCCGTCACGACCGCTAGCGTAAACGACGTTAAAGTTAAGCTGTTCATCATTGGCTCCCAAGTCAAGAAACAACTCTAAAACCATTTCTCTTGTTTCTTCAGGCCTGGCTGCAGGCTTGTCTATCTTGTTAATCACCACAATAGGCTTCAATCCCAATTCCAAAGACTTCTTAAGAACGAATTTCGTCTGAGGCATTGGCCCCTCTTGGGCATCAACAACTAGAAGAACGGAGTCAATTGACCGCAGGACACGTTCCACTTCAGAACTAAAATCAGCGTGGCCCGGGGTATCCACAATATTAATTTTCGTATTCTTGTAAAAGATAGATGCATTCTTGGAATAAATGGTAATGCCTCTTTCTTTTTCCAGTTCGTTGGTATCCATGGTAAACCCTTCTTCAACCATTCCCGTCTGCTTCATCAAAGCATCGGTTAAAGCGGTTTTGCCGTGGTCTACGTGAGCGATAATAGCGATGTTTCTTACTTCCATAATTTAAAAAATCCGCCGAGAAGGCAGAAAGCTTCTTTTCTTGTATGTCTGGAATATATAATAAAAAGAGGGATTTGTCAAAGGTTTGCGCTGGTTCATCTTGATCTAAATACAAAATCAGAGTTTTATCTAGACCCAGCAATCAGCTTAATAAAGAAACAGCAACAACTCCTGTTAAAATAAAAAGGAGGGCAAACCATTGCTGAATACTTAATTTTTCTTTGTAAACAAACTTTCCATACAAGATAGCAACCAAGGGGCTGGAAAAAGTTAAAGCAGCTACTACGCTCACGTTAGCTGACTCCTTACTAATACCTAGGTTATAAAAAAGAGTGCCTATTGCTCCAAATAAAGCAACCCAAAACACATAAAGCAAGATTCTTTTGTCTGGAAAACGAAAAGGAATTTTTAAACATTTAATGCTTATTCCGCTGAAAATCATAATGCCAAACTCAGTTATAAATGAAGTCAATAGCGGTCCTAGGGCTGTTACCGGTATCTTATACAAAAAATAGAAACCCCCCACAGAAAACAAGTAGCCAAAGCATAAGGAACTCCGCTCAGCAATTTAACTGAACTGGTTTTCCTTATATCATTAAAATCCAGAGAGGTTAATATTATTCCAATTATTATTAAAATTATTGAGATAAGCTGTATTAACGATAAAGATTCTTGAAAGAAAATAGTTGAAAAGATTATTGTAAATATTACTGAAGAATTTGCAATTGGCGCTATAATGCTTACTTTGCCAATTTTTAAAGCTTCATAAAAAAGAAGTAGCGCTAAATAACCCAGCAAAGAAATGGCAAAAGCAATGAAAATATACTTTGCGTCAAAAGAAACATCGTTTTGAAAAAATAAAAACGGAATAACTAATAAGATACTCACAAAAACATTCTTAAGGAATATTGTCCTTTGGCTGCCTATCTCTTTAGAAGGAATTTGGGCTATGGCATTGCATAATCCAAAACCAATCATAGCAATAATACCAAACAATATGCTTACTGATAAAACCATAAATTTATAAAGTATTGTTTATGCTTCGTTTCAACCTGTCACTTTTTTAAAATCATCTTCTAGGGCTAAATAGGCCCTAGTAAATCTCTCCCTGTCCTGAAAACCCAAGTCTTTTACCATTCTTTCTATTTCTTTCTTAGGCCCCTCTATTTCTATAAACCTGCCAAAACTTAATTTATCAACATTAACTTTGACTGGTCTTTTAAGCGTCCATTCTTCCCTAACTTTTGTAAATTCTCTTATTCTATTATATCCCAAAATCTGAAGAATCTTTATGGCATCTTTTAAATTATCAATCTTTATTGAATATTCTTCTCTTTCAAAGTATTTGGTCTTTTTATCTTTCCTTAACTTTACTGTAAGAACCAATGAATTATCTTCTTGTCTTATCCTTGGAAAGATCCCTCTTTCTATTGAATCATTAGAAAAGAAGCCATAAGTAGTTTGGCTATATGATTTTCCTTTTTTGCCTCCTAATTTCTTTAACTTTTTGGCTATATTTTCTTTGTCCTTTAATTGAATTTTAATTTCTATTTCTTTTTGCATAAAATTAAATTAATAATTAGATATGGCGGCATTTCAAAAAATGAATACTAATAACAAAATAATTATAAACCAATTTAAAATAAAAAACTACCCTTGCCGAAGCAGGGGTAGTGTTCATAGTAATTATATATTATCTTTTCCATACTTTTCTGTCAAGGGGAAAACTCTGCTCCGCCAACTGGACGCTGTTAGGGTCTATTTAATAAGCCATATAGTATTTAAATCTTTTAAAAAAAGAGCTAAAATTAAATAAAATATTGCTCAGAAGAAAAACTTAAGATTTGACTTAATAATGTCTAGGTTATAAACCAATTAAATAATTATGAAAATTTATTTAATAACAAGAAATCCCAGCAAGATTTTAGCTGCAAAAAGCGTTTTTGATAAATATAATATTAAAATTCAAGGGGTAAAAAAAGATTATCCTGAAATTCAGGCTGATACAAGTTTAGAGATTGCCCGGTATACGGCCATACAAGCCGCTAAGGATTTAAAGGAACCTGCAATAAGAGAAGACCATAGTCTTTTTATTGAAGCATTAGGTGTTCCTGGACCATACACAAATTATATTGAAAAGAAAATACCCGCAGAAAAGCTATCATTTTTAATAAAACAACTCCATAATAATAGAGGATATTTTGAGATAGCAACGGTTCTTGCTTATCCAAACAATAAAACCTTTGAATATACTTTTCAAATTCCAATAACTTTTGGCAAAAAACCCAAGGGAAAAAATCCGAGAGGATGGGACGGTTTAATCCGTCTTTATGATAATACTAAAGCAATTACTGAATATCCTGAAAAAGAAAGACTTAATATATGGAATCAAGGCTATAAAGCAATAGCTGAACATTTAACCGGTTCTAAATCATCTTTTTAACATTGCTCCTCGTCATCAACCTTGTCCCATATAAAAGTAAACAAAAACGTATTATTAAAAACTTAGTGTTTTAATATCTGAATCGTTGATTTTTTAGCATCTGCCACTATTGCTACTTCCCCGCCTATTGGATAAGTTATCATAGGTGTCGTATGACCAAAGTCAACTCCTGCGATTACTGGAATTTCGGCTAATTCATTCTTTGATGAAATTATTTGGTCAAATAAATGCTCTTCTATTTTACTTGCTTTTTGAAACCGGCCAATCACCAAGCCCTTTACTCCGCTAAATCCTTTTTGATGAATTAAAGATTGAAGATTTCTATCAAACATTAAAGCATCGGAATAATCATCATCTTCAATAAATAAAATTGAATTTTTAAAGTTTGGAAAATATTCAGTGCCTTGCAATAAATTTAATGTACCTAAGTTGCCTCCAATAATTGTCCCTTTAGCTATGCCTTCGTTTATAATGCGCCAGCCGTTATTTTTAATAAAGTTTCTCTCGTCTTGATTTTCATACCATTTATCATCGCTCCAACTATCGCTTGGCTCTATAAAAAACGGTTTATCACTCATTAAACATTTCTTAAAATAATCTAAAGAATAGTCAAAATTTAATTTTTCACCAAAACTTGACCAGAACGGCCCAGAATATGTAACTAATTTTGTTTTTGCTAAAATAGCATTTTGCAATGCTGTTATATCTGAAAAGCCAATAAAAACTTTTGGATGCTTTTTAATAATATTCCAATCTATATAACGCAAAAGTTGGTTACTATTAAACCCGCCTATAGCCAAAAACACTGCATCAATAGAATTGTCGCTAAATGCGTCATAAAAATCAGAGACACGAGACGCAATACTTGATGACGAAAAATAATCGCATTCTTCAACGTATTTGCCAAAACTTATATTAAAACCCAAAGATGCAAGCCGTTCATTAGAAATTTTCCGATTTTTTTCTAAGATAATGGCCATTGAACTTGAAGGAGCAATAACTCTGATATTTGAACCCTTGTGAAGTTTTTTAGGAAATATATTCATATTGCCATTTTACTAAAAAATTTCTTTTCCGGCAAATGAATATATTACACACTCAACTATTTCAAGGTGATAAGTAGACAAAATAGTTACCTTATGATAACTATATGACAACTTGCCCCTAACATCTTTTTGAAGCACGCCCCCTTTCGCTCTCAACTAAAAATCAACAATAATTCTTAAAATCAAGCTTTATTCCTTTGAAAAAATTTATTTATTCGTCTTTCAAATAGTTATAGAAGTTACTTCCATCTATATAAACAGCGCTGTCTTAAAAATATTCATATAAAATAATTATAAACCAATTTAAAATAAAACTACCCTTGCCGAAGCAGGGGTAGTGTTCTAGTATCTATATATTATCTTTTCTATCCTCCTTCTTATTTATAAACTCTTCCCGAATTTCCATCCAAAGTTTGCCTAAATGATTTTCTCCGTCTTTATTCGGCCCCCAACCCCAATATGCATCGCGCCATGAATCTTCAATAAGTTCCTTGTCGCCCGATTCTATAAGTTTCTTCCTTACATAAGGATGCTGTTCAACTTTTGCCGACAGAATTTCTTTCATAACTTTTAGTTTAATCGTATCCCAACCACTTTTGTATTTATCCTTATTTGCTTCCGTTAATTTCAAGGCTTCGTGCGCAGAACGACAATTTCGTATTTGTTCTTTTAAATTCTCGTCTTCAAATTTTTCCGAATGATAAGCATGCTCCGAAGTCATATACAGCTTACCCTTCCATTCTATTGCAAAAGATGAAAAATTAGAAAACACATAAAATTCGTTTTCGTAAAAAAATATTTGTTTATCATTATCTAACTTGTGCATATTAAAAATATATCAAAAAAACCACTCCAATGTAAAGACTATTTTCGCTGGTATGATTAAGGGGTTAACTTTATAACCTCTATCAAAGTATTTTAGGAATTCAGAACCATTATCTGTCTGGATATTATCTATCTTACCATTTAAAAGGTAGTTTAGTCTATAGAGGAAGTCTTTAGTATTAGAGGAGGAATGAGTAGCATAACTCCTAGCAAAAGCAATCTTTGAGTATTTATCAATAGCAGTTAAGATATACCTTTTAAGGTTATTCCAGTAAATGATAAGAGTATCTATTTGGAATAGAAGGCCTGAGACCTTTCTCTGTTTTAGTTCGGTTATTCTCTCCTTTTAAAGAGACCCTTGCTTCTTTATTCTAATTTTAGCTAATCTTTGAGGATGATAATAGAGATTATGTTTCTCAATGATTTTCTGAATTTTCCAAGAAGAGATGCTTTCCTGGTAAGTATCTTGGTATATCCTGGATATCTTCTCTTTACCATATCGGATATATTGCTTTCTTGGCTGGATTATCCTTAATTCCTGATTAGGGGTAATTTCTCTTCGTCTCTTTACTTTAGGAGCTTTGTCTTGGGATTCTAAGATTAAAAGATTAAACCGATTATACCTCTTCAACCATTTGTAGAAAGTTTTCCTGGAAATACCAAATGTCTTGAAGTTAAAAAAGCATATTGCCATGTCTTTGGTAATAATCCATCCATTTGAGCCTTAGTTTGGCGTCTTGACTGAGATTTGGCAAAGAACGACAGACTTTGGCAAAACCAGGAATCCATTTGCCGATGAAAATAACTTGCATAGGTGTTTTAATAAGTTAATTATTATTCCTTATTCTATCATATTTCCGCATCTTAGGGGTGTTACCTATGTATCTTATCTTTTGCAGGGGGACCAAAAAATCGCCTACCGGCGACCTGTATAAATTCTAAAATCTCGGATGAAATTTATTCTCCAAAAAGGGCTGTAAAACCAATAGTATTTACCCAAAAATTATTGGGATTGCGCAATAGATATTTTTTAATTTCTTTTCTTTGCGTTGTCAATTTATCGCCCCCATTCTCATTGGCTAAAAGAATATTAGAATAACTGCCGTCTAAAAATGCAAGATAGGAAATATTTTTATTTTGCTCTTTTAAACTAACAATTTCAATCAATTCGGCGATTTGTTTATCTTGCCCGCCACCCGAAGTATTTAGGTGTTTGGCTTCGCATAAAAATATTCTGCCATTTGTTTTAATAATCAAATCTAATTTTTTATTTTGCTTTTTGGTAGCTAATCTAACTCCTAAATTTTTGCGAACATTTTTTACGTTGAAAATTTTTGAAAATTTAGTTACGCATTTTCGTTTATTAGAAAAATCTTTCCAAGTTTTCACCTCTTGAAAACCATATTTCGCCAAAATGCGTAAAAGTTTTTTCTCACCGCATTTTCCTTTTTTGCGACCGGAATTTGAATCTAAAATCGCCTGTATCCATTCTTCAGGAACAGCTTCGTTTAAAATTCTTTTCTCAAAATATCTCTGGGTAATTTTTTCAAGTAAAATAATATCTTGTTTAGCTAAATCCAAAAAGCTATCGCAAGCATTTATAAAACAAGCGAATTCCGAACAATTTGAAAATTTACCCAGTGTTTTTGAAAGTTCCAAAAGATACTTTCTTATAACTTTTTTGTCCTCGTTTTTCCTTTGTAGTGTCCTAATGGTAATCAGGATATTTTTAATTTCTTTTGTATTGGTAATATACTTCTGAAGTTGCGGATGCTTCTCGTCAAAAATATAAAAACTATCCAAAATCTTTTCTGGATTTTGCTGGGATATTTTAAAATAACGCAGGTTGTTTTGAATTTTTTTCATCGTAAATATAGTTCAAAAATTTGTAAGCCAATTCAAAAGAAATCCTTTTCCTATTATTGTCTCTGAAATTAGTTAGAAAGAATGAAAAATATTTACTTCTTCCGCGATTCAATTCCTCATTAAACCGCTTCATTAGTTCTATCTGGTCGTTTATCGGTATTTCTTCCTTAAAAATTAAATGGGCCATATTACGGGAAGTATTTTTACCTACAAGTCCGGCAACGCCGTACTGTCTTATATCTTCAATCTGAATTTTCTTTCCGTTTTTGCTATCTATGGCCCTCAAAAACAAAATGTTATTTTCTATTAGCTTTTTTATGTCTTTGCTGATACGAAGCGGCTTTTTATCTTTGATATTCTGAAACGCCAATTCAACTTCATATTCGCCAGATTTTAAATAATCTTCAGTTAAACGAAAAATTCCTAAATGATTTTGAGTATTTTTGATTCTGTTGATAAAATCGCCGCCAAATTGCCAGTTATATTTTCTTTCAATCGCAAAAGTAATCTGTTTCTTTTCGGGAAAAATAGTAATAGGAATTTTAATCTTTTCTAAATTATCTTTTTTTCTTCTAAAATAAAAAGATATTACATTATAGGTCGTGTCTTCAAAAACTTGTTCGGAAAAGATATTTAACTTTACTATTTCGAATTTGTTAAAAAATAGATTTCTGATTTTTTGGGAATTTTCCGCGCAAAGAAAATTGAGAGGAACAATTAAAATTCCTTCTTCAGAATTCAAAATTGAAAATATAGAAGCTTGGTATAAATCCTCAAAACCCGAATGTGTCCCAGAAAAAAATCTTTCTTTAGTCTTTTGGTCCGCCTTATTTTTGTGTAGATAGGGTGGATTAGTACAAACAAATTTATATTTCTGGGGAGAATTTATTGAATCATTGAAAAGGACATTTTTACCGTCAACATAATTTCTATCACAATCAAAACCAACGACTTTTTTACAGCCATTTTTACGAACCCACTTTATTAAATCCTGATTACCCGCAAAAGGGTCAGTAATTTCCTTATTTTTCACAAATTCCTCAAGCCCTTGAAGGATATAATCGGAATTTGTGGTAAAAAACTGTCCAAATTGCTTTTTCATATCTCTTATTGTTATTTTACTTGATTTTCAATAATAGTGCAATTTCCACCGGCGCATTTTTGCACGATGGAACTTCGGCGAACGGGCAAAAAAGGAGTGGTTTAGGGGGAGAAAATTTGCCTGCAAGCCGACTGGTTTTCCTGCCCGCCACAATGCGGCGGCCTGCCCCGCAGAAAATTTTGCTTTACATTTTTGATTTCGCGTACCCCCTAAAAAATTTCAATTAAGGAAAAGTAAAATTTTCTGTTCGGCTCCGCGCTTCACGAGGTATTCTAT
>CAZPGI010000017.1:0-10126 GCA_964586365.1 uncultured Candidatus Saccharibacteria bacterium | reverse complement strand
TTTTTTAGGAATTTCTTCTTTGGGCTTTCTTTTAACTGGCGCTGCTTTCTTTTTGGCCGGTACTTTCTTTTTTACTGTTTCTTCTTTAACCATATATTTTATTCAAACTTTATTCTTCTTAATCTTTTATCTCTTAATCTGTTCTTGGGAAGCATTCCAGAAACAGCCATAATCAAAACATCTTCTGGCTTTTTTTCTTTAATGGGAACATTCTTTTCTCCTCCCAAATAGCCGGAATGATGAAAATATGTTTTCTCTTCCTTTTTTCTGCCCGTAAGCTTTATTTTATCAACATTCTTAATAACTACGAAAACTTCTTTATCTTTATTGGGCATATAGTCGGGAGTGCTTTTACCTTGTAAAATCAAAGCGACTTGAGAAGCTAATCTTCCTAAAACCTGCCCTTTAGCATCAATCGCATATGATTCTTTTTTACTTTTTTCTTTTTCCATTTTATTAAACTAATTCTATTATTGCCATTTTAGAACTATCTGACTTTCTTTTTCCCAGCTTAATAATCCTAGTATATCCCCCCTGTCTTTCTTTATACTTAGGCGCTATTTCGTTCATCAATTTTTTAGCTGTTCTCTCTGAAAAGAATGTTCTTAAATATCTCAAGGTAGCTACATCTCCTTTCTTTGCCTTGGTAATTTTCTTTTCAATAAAAGGAGAAAGTTCTTTGGCCTTGGCCTCAGTAGTAGTAATCTTTCCTTTAATAATCAAAGAAGTAGCTAATGTTTTCATCAGAGCCCTTCGTTCATCTTTTTCCCTATGAAATTTTCTTCCCTTCTTCTGCTTATTCATTTTTTCTTGGTTGTTTTCTTTGTTTTCTTTAATAGTTTTTCTTCTTCTTTTTTCTCTTCTTCCGGAAGCTCACTATCCAAAAATGTAAAATGGGAAATCAAAATACTTAATGATTCCTTCAGCGCTTCTTGAGGAGAAATAGTGCCATCTGTTTCAATCTCCAAGAGAACTTTTTCGAAATCAGTTCTTTTGCCCACTCGCATATTTTCTACTACATAATTGGCCTTAACAATGGGCGTAAAAACAGCGTCTAGTCCAATTACCCCTATTCCTTTTTTTTCTTTAGATTCTTCTTGAAAAGCATATCCCACCCCCTTCTCCACTTTTATTTCAATTTCTAATTCTGAATTTTTATCAGTAAGCCAAGCAATATGTAAATCAGGATTAGCTAATTTTAATTCAGGAGAAAGCTCAAAGTCTTTTCCCATGGCCTCCTTTTCTCCTTTAATTTTAAGAACAGCCATTTGCGGTTCATCGCTAAACATTTTAAACCTTAATTGCTTTAAGTTCATTAAAATATGCAAAATGTCTTCTTTTACTCCGGGCAAAACAGAAAACTCATGAGGAGCTCCTTTAATTTTGGCTTCAGTAACCGCTGCTCCAGTTAAAGAAGAAAGAAGGACCCTCCTTAAAGCATTACCGACCGTTACTCCATAACCAGGATAAAGAGATTCAATTTCAAAAATCTCGCAATTATCCTTTATTTTTCTATTTTTTATTGAACTTGGTAAAGGAATCATAAGTTTACAAAATTATTATCTTGAATAATATTCAAAAATAGTGGCAATTTCCACTGGCAACTGAACTTCAGCTGCAGTAGGATTTCTCACAAACTTACCTTCTTCTTTATCAAAAGCTAACCACTCTGGTAGCTTATAATTCTTCATTACTGCATTTAAGTCTTTTAATGGTTCTCTTTTTTTTGAACCAGGCCTTACAGAAATTACATCGCCCGGCTTTATCTCATAAGAAGGAATATCTACCTTCCTATTGTTTACCATAAAATGGCCATGGGAAACAAGTTTAGAGGCTTGAGCTCTTGACTTAGCCCAACCGAGACGAAAAATAACATTATCTAACCTGCTCTCCAGCTTTTGGACAAGAGCATCTGATACATTTTCTACCTTACTTCTTTTTTCTGCTACTTGTTCTACATATTTCTCTAATTGAGATTCGCTCAAATTATACCATTTTTTCATCTTCTGTTTTTCTCTTAATTCTTTGCCGTATTCAGAAGAAGCGCTTCTTCTTTTTTTAGGTTTTTGCCCTGGCGGAAAAGCTCTCTTAACCATAGCACATTTAGCTGAAGAACACCTCTCTCCTTTTAAGAAAAGCTTTTCTCCTAACCTTCTGCAAGATTTACACTTTTTTGTTTCCATAAACTATAGCCTTCGTGGCTTAGGAGGACGGCAACCATTATGAGGAATGGATGTAACGTCTTTAATTGATAATATCTCAAAACCTTGATTAGCAATTGACCTTAAAGCTGAATCTCTTCCAGAACCAATTCCCTTAACAATCACATGAACCTTTTTGATTCCCATTTTTTCTGCTAATTGACCTACTGCTTCCGCTGTTTTAGAAGCGGCAAAAGGAGTTGACTTTTTTGTCCCCTTAAAGCCTATTCTGCCAGCAGAACGAGAGGCCAGAACATTGCCGTTTAAATCGGTCAAGCTGATAATGGTATTATTATACGAACTGAAGATAAAAAAATTAGCTTCTTTGCCTGAAGTTTTGGAAACTTTTAAATCCTTTCCCAAGGCTTTCTCTACCGCTTCTCCTTCCTTAATCATCTCTTCTTCACTTTTAGCAATAACGTGTTTTTTCCCCATAATTCATTTTATTTAGGAGAAGGCGGGGACTTTCTTCCTGAACCAACGGTTTTTCTTACATTTCCTCTAACGGTGCGACTATTTATTCTAGTAGTTTGCCCCCTGACTGGCAAACCCTTAGTATGCCTCATTCCTCTCCAAGAAGAAATATCTTTTAATCTTTTAATGTTCATTATCACCTCTCTTCTCAAGTCTCCTTCCACCTTATAGTTTTTTTCTATTATCTGTTTCAAAGCATTCAATTCGTCTGGCGACAAATCTTTTACTTTCTTTTTTTGGTCAATCTTAGCTTGAGCAACAATTTTTTTACCCAAAGGTAAACCAATCCCGTAGATATACGAAAGCCCAACTGCAACTGCTTTTTCATCTGGTATATTAACACCCGCTACTCTAGCCATAAATTTAAATATTACGCACCTTGTCTTTGCTTATGTTTAGGATTTTTCTTGCAAACAACATAAATCTTTCCTTCTCTTTTAACAATTTTGCAATCTTTGCAGATTTTTTTAACTGATGGTCTTACTTTCATAATTTCTTATTTTGTTCTAAAAACAATTCTTCCTCTTCTTTTGTCATAAGGAGTCAATTCAACGATAACTTTATCTCCGGCCAGTATTTTTATCTTATATAATCTCAACTTGCCTGCTAAATGAGCCAAAATCTCTGAACCGTCCTCCATTCGCACTCTAAAAAAACCATCTGGCAGACTTTCTGTTACCGTCCCCTCTCTCTTTATTTTATCCTCCTTTTTTACCATTTAATTTTAATGATAATAAAACATTATCAGAAATTTTTGTTTTGGTCAAGGGTATCAGAAACTAATATTGATTTCAATCTTGTCTTTACTATTAGGGGCTTTAAACTTCCAAAAAGGAATTAATTTAACTTCCGCCTTTTCTACTTCTGGCAATCCTTCCAGTAAAGAAAGAGCATATTCTTTGCTTTTCCCGACCACATTTTGTTGAAGAAATTCATTTTCTGGGAGCCAATATGTTTTGGCTGAAAAAGAAACCTTAAGTTCCATGCTGCCATCAGCATTATTCTTTTTTTCAACAATCTTATAGCTCAAGCTGTTGGGAACTAATTTTTGCGAGCCAACATTTTTAATCAGCAAAGATTCTAAATCTTCTTTTCTAAAAACTTTTGTTTCTGTCTTCACTTTTCCAGAAACAGAAAAAGAAGAAGCCTCGGCCCCAACTTTAGCATTTACAATTATGTTTTCAGTTTCTGAACTAAAATCTTCCTCAAAAAAAATATAATTGCTAGGAATAGTTTTTTTCAATTCTTCCTTACCTTTAATAATAAGATTCTTTTCAAAATCAATCTTGGCATTATCAATGTCTTTTTGCGAAACTACACTCACTTTTGATTTAAGTCCTCCAGTAATAGGATTAATAGTTTCTGCCCAAATACTTGAATAATATTCAGTACCATTCAAGCCAGGAACAGAAAAGGTAGCTGAAGAAAGATTATAATCTTCTCCTGGCAAATCAGCTTCAACCTCAACATCAACAAAACCAGGAGTAAATTTACCATCAATTGTTTGAGCCGCCGGAATAGTAAATTTGCCAGTAGCCCGGTAAATTAATTCTCCAGGAACAGAAAAAAATCTTGTTCCTTTAACTAAAGTAAGAGATTTTTCTGGTTTATGTTTATTAAAAACCCTAATTACACCCTTAGCTTTTGTACTTTTATCAATTGAACCAGTGGCTGGAAAATCATTGCTTTCTTCAAGGTCATCTGAAAAAATAATAGCTGGAATAATTTTATTCTCCTCATCTAAGGTTCCTTGCTTAAGAACAACTTTTACTATTTCTTCTCCAGAAATTTCGTTTGTCTTTGGGTAAATAGTTACTATTGCCTTGCCTTCGACGAAAAAAGCGAATAAAAGCACGGCAATAACTAACACTCCCAACCATTTAGAAGAAACCTTCCTTGTTTTCTTAACAATCTTTTTTTCTTGAGACATTGGCTTATTTTTTTCCGCTAATTCCGGCGGAATAATATCATATATCTTTTTCATTTTAATATTGCTTTTATTCTTCTTATTCCAGCGCTTGAACTTTCTTCTTTAATAATTTCAAACTTTCCCAACCCTTTCAAGCTCTGAACGTGAGGGCCAGCACAAATCTCTTTGGAAAAAACTTCTCCTGTTCTAGGATTATAAATAGTCCAAACAAAAACCCGAGACGGATATTTCTCTTTAAAAAAGGCCAAAGCACCAGATTTTAAGGCTTGGTCCAACTCCAATTCTTCTTTTTTTACTTCCAACTCCTCTTTTATCTTCTGATTAACTAAGTCTTGAATTTTCTTTTTTTCTTCTTCAGTAAGCTTCTGAGGATATTTAAAGTCAAACCTTAATCTTTCTACTGTAATATCTGAACCCATTTGCTGGACGTGTTCATCTAAGATAATTCTCAAAGCGCTATGAAGTAAATGAGTGGCAGTATGCAGCTTAGTTTCCTTTTCTCCTCCGTGCTTGCCTACTCCTCCAAACTTTTTCTCTGCGCCAGCTCGAGAAATTTCCTGATGCCTAACCAAAGCTTGTTCAAAACCTTTTTTGTCCACAAAAAAACCTTTTTCCAGAGCAATTTCTTCAGTCAGCTCTAAGGGAAAACCATAGCTTTGGTATAAATCAAAAACTTCTTCTCCTTTTATCTCTTTATCACTTTTTGAAGCTAACAACTTTTCTATTGCTGCTAAACCTGATTGAAGAGTTTTTTCAAACTTCTTTTCTTCTTCTTTAATAACTTCAATTGTTTCTTCCCTTTTCTCCAAAACTTCAGGATAAACTACTTTGTATTTCTCAATCACCAAATCAACCAAAGGAAGCAAAAACCATGGCTCCAATCCTAATAATTTTCCATAACGAATAGCTCTTCTTAATAACCTTCTTAAAATATATCCCTGAGAAAGATTAGAAGGAACAACTCCTTCACTAGCCAAGAAAACTGCTCCTCGGACATGGTCAACAATTATTCGAAAAGATTTTTTGTTTTGGCTGTATTCCAACCGAGACATTTCTTCTAATTTTAAAATTAAAGGAGAAAGAAGATCTGTTTCATAAGCAGAATCTTTCTTCTGGAGAAGCGAAACCAATCTTTCAAAACCAATACCAGTATCAATATTTTTTTGAGGAAGAATTTCGTATTCTCCTTTTTCGTCTTTAAAATATTCCATAAAAACAAGATTCCAAATCTCTACAAATCTTTTGCAGTAATCACAATTAGGACCACAATCAGTCCGACCGCACCCAAACTTTTCTCCTCGATCATAATGTATTTCCGAGCAAGGACCACAAGGACCACTTTGACCTACTGGACCCCAAAAATTATCTTTTTTGCCAAACTCCTTTATTTTATTTATTCCTTTGCTTTTCCAAATATTAATTGCTTCTTCGTCTCTTTTAATTCCTTCTTCTCCTTTAAAAACTGTTACGTAAAATCTGTCTTTCTCCAGACCCAACTCATCAACCAAAAATTCTAAAGCGTATTCAATTGCTCCTTTCTTAAAATATCCTTTTTCATCTTCTCCGATTGACCAATTACCAAGCATTTCAAAAAAAGTATAATGAGTGTCATCTCCTACTTCTTCAATATCGTCAGTGCGAAAGCATTTTTGACAAGAGACCAAATGTCTAGAACCAAAATCTTTAATCACATCTTTTTCTCCAGAAAGGTATAAAGAAAACTGCTGCATACCAGCAGTAGTAAACAAAACAGAGCTATCAATTGGCAAAAGCGAAGAAGAAGGAACCATTAAGTGTTCTCTTTTTTCAAAAAAATCAAGAAACTTTTGTCTTAGTTCTTCTGATTGCATAGTATAAATATACTAAAATACTAGAAAAGAGTCAAACAAAAAGCGCGCCCTTTCAATGGCGCGCCTCGTTTAAGCAAATTAATTTTTGTCAGAAATCTTTTTCCTTGTTTCCTCAATCATTCGAGCTGCTGCTTCTTTTCCTCCCAAGCCAAAAGCTAAGCCAAAAGCTAATGCCAACATTCCTACCAATCCCATTACCAAAGCATTAACTATTTCTGGAGCAATTCCTAGCTGAAGAAGAACAGCAAATATGGCAAAGACATAAACAGCCCATTTTACTGCTGTTCCAGCAAAGTTGTTGAAGCTTACGCCCATTTTCTTGGTTGAAGCTCTGGTAATCTTTTCCAGAATATCAGCCACTACTACTGCTACAATAAAAATAGCAATAGAAATAATTAGGTTAGGCACCCAAGCTAGCAATTTTGATAACAAAACAGCAAAAGCTGTCCAGCCCAAAATATCAGCTGAAACCATCAAGAAAATGAAAATCAAAATCCATTTACAAACAACTCCTACAAATTCAGAAGGAGTTACTTTGATTTCAGCTTTTTGCAAAGCTTCTTTCCAACCAGCTGATTCAAAGAGCTTATCAAACTTCACCTTGCTCAAAATAGTGGCTATTAGTTTACCAATCCAAATAGCTACTATCCAACCAATGATGAAAACGACAATCGCTCCTAATAATGCTGGTAAAAAAAGAATGGCACTCTCCCAAGCGCTTCTTAGGGCTTGAAGAGTAATATCAGTCCAACTTCCTACCATATATTTTTCCCTCTTCTTTAATAATAAAGAAAAGAGGGCATTAATTTATAATTTATTATTACGACCTTAGCTTTCCGTTCCTTGTTTAATAAATTATACCAAAGAGTGATGTTTTTTAGCAAGCTGTTTATCCACAAGTGGTGTTTGCTGGACGAAATCCGAACTTTTTTGACAAAAATCCGGATTGCGAATTTTGATTGCCGCGCTTTGCGCGGCAGAGCAGAAAACTTTTCCGCTCGGGCGGGCAAAAAGGAAGGGGGTTGGTGGGGGGGAAGGAATTTTTGCCCGCCCTCGCTTTCGCCGCCGCCGAATTTCGTGCCAACGAAGTTGGCGCGCCGCCTTTAATTATAAACTATCAAAAACCGAACGAACAGCTTTTGCCATCAATTTTCTACGCTCTTTCAGAAAGTTATTAAAATCCATATCGTAAAAATCGTCTGACAAACAATGGTCGGTCAAAACCTTTTTCAAATCCGCCTCCCTGTTTTTGTAGTATCTGTTTTTTATATTAACAAAATATTCCTTAGGTGCCGTATCGCTAATATCAATATTGTCTTCAAATTCAAGGTAAGTAAAATTAGCGACTTGATTTATTTGGCGGCGATCTAAACCAAATTCGGACAATAGATAGTTTCTCGGAAAAATGTGGTGCTTTTCCAAATCCTTTTTTCTCTTTTTCAAAGCTGGGTCAAACAAATCGCTAACTTTTCGTTCTGAAAAAAGAACATTCGCGCCATTTCTAATAAGCCCAGCAAAAAAGGCGTTTCTGATAGCGTTCTTTTTTGACGATGAAACCAATAATTTATTCGGAACCGTAATTTCCCAAAAATCATTTGTCAATTCGCTTTCAATCGCGGTATTTAATAACTTGATAAAATCTTCCTTACTCCTTGCGTTTTTGAAATAGTTTAGGTCAGATTCCATTTGTGTTTCCGGGGAGTAAGAATAACGGCTCGTAACCGAGGAAAAGAAAAACCACCTGCCGATATTTCTTTCCAGTTCTTTGTGGTCTAACTCAAACTTTTCTTTCGCAATAAGATAAAGAATATAAGCGTTTGCGATATTATTTGACGATGAAATAAGGTCTTTACTCTTGAAACCAAGCCCCAAAATGATTTTCAAAAAACCGTGCCAGTTTGTATTATCCAAAACCACCGCTTGCGTTTCTTTGAATTTCTCAAATTGTTCTTCTCTCAAAGATACTGAAACCTTTTTAGTAGCAAAATCACGGCCAGTTAAAATTGCGTATGCGTCCTTCATTTTTCCCCTGCCAAAACCGAGACCAACCGAAATACGAACCAAATCTTTAGGTGTCGGCTCAAAAATGTAATTGTAGGGAGATTCTTTTTTATCTTTTTCGGGAATTTTCTTTGCCAGTTTACAGAAATTATCAATTTGAGAACGGCCGTCGGCCCAAAAGACAGAAAGCAGGGTAAGAATAAAATCGGCTTGTTTTAATACCGTGCCCTTGCTGTTAATTCTTGTAAATATTTCGGCAACTTGTTCTTCTGTTAAATCGGGGACAATTTCAAGGGCGTTGAAAGGATAATTTTTTAGGTTGTATAACTTTTCAATTTTACTTGATGTTAATTCTTCGTCGTTTATTTCTTCTCTCGTCAGCGCCTCTTTGACTTTTTGTAATTCGTCAGTGCTTAATAATGACAGCTCGTCATTTATAATTTCAACAACATCGGTTTCTTCTTCCGAGTTATTGTCTTCTTCATCTTCCTCATCGTTTTCAATAGGTTCTTTTTCCGTCAAACCAAGTTTTTCCCAAACGATTCTGTTTTCGTCAAAAACATCAGAACTTTTAATTTTGTCGCTAAATAATTCAACGTCACCTTTATTTAATTCTTCCTTTTCGTCTATCTTTTTCAAAATTAAAAGGTGTTTCTTTTTGAGGCTATCTTTTTCTTTCCGCAACTTTTCCAAATACTGATTTATAAAAGTGCGTGTGCTTGCTTTGGAAAATAAATCAGTAATGTTATTGATAAACTCCGGATTTCTTTGCGTTGAGGCGTCGGCAACCCTAAATTCTTCAGTGATAGGATTAAAAGCGATTGTAATTATTCGGTCTTCGTAATTTTCGTCTTTGACCGCAACGCCTCTGAAAACGGAATAAAGGGCCGTTAATCTTTGCTGTCCGTCAATTATCAACAAGTTTGGGTCTTTATGTTCGTGTTTTTTCGCGCCGATTTGATGGGTGCGGCCGTTAGCCGTATTACGCCAAAGCAAATAAGAGCCAATCGGAAATCCTCGGTAAAGTGAATCAAAAAGGTCGCGGACTTTTGCGTCTCGCCAAACGAATGGTCGCTGTATATCCGGCAACCCTAAATCGCCCATATCAATATAGCTGAATAATTGTTCAAGGTGGCCGTTTAACGGATTAAACAATGCTGTTTTTTGTGGTGTATCGCTCATAGAAATTTACTTTAATAAATCATCAACTTGAACTTCTAATGCTTTGGCGATTTTTTGCAAAGTTTCAATAGTCGGGTTTGTTATCCCGCCCGTTTCAAGTTTAATGATTGAATTATAAGAAACATCGGCAAGTTTTGAGAGGCGATCTTGCGAAAGCTCTTTTGCTTGCCTTAATTTCTTTATATTCTTGCCGATTTTATTCTCTTGTGCCATACTTGTATTATAATAATGGTATGATACAATAGTATTATGAAAACTTGTATCCTAAACCTATTATTAGAATACATCTTTTCTTTGATTTTTACAAGGGAGTTTTTGTTTGTTGTGCGCGCAAGGGAGGGCGGGGCAAGCACAACACCTATTTTCTTGGCGACGTATTTCGCAAAGCGAAATACGAAATTCGGCGGCGACGAAAAAAGAAGCGGCGAAAGCGAGGGCGGGCAAAAATTCCTTCCCCCCCCAACCCCCTTCCTTTTTGCCCGCCCGAG
>CAZPGI010000016.1:0-10413 GCA_964586365.1 uncultured Candidatus Saccharibacteria bacterium | reverse complement strand
TGGCTTTACACCCCTTGTGGGTGTAAAGACAGCCCCAGGTCTTAGGAGGAAAAAACAAAAAGCTTGAGTTTAATAACTCAAGCTTTTTTGTTTTAGCCCTTGGATACGTTCATATGCTTGATTTATTCTTTGTTCTGACAATTCTCCTTTTTGAACTGCTTGAAAAATGGTCTCCACTGCTTGTTGAGGAATGTTTTCATTGTAAGTATTTCCATTGTTAGAAATTATTAATAAATCGCAGCCAGCTTGAATAGCTTTAATTAAAGATTCTTTGAAGCCGTAGTTATTAACAATGGCTCCCATATCCATATCGTCTGAAACTACAACTCCCTTGAAACCTAATTCTTGTCTTAGAATGTTTTCAATGAAAAGAGGAGAAAGGGTGGCTGGATAGTTTGGGTCAATGTTTTTGTTAATGATGTGAGCAGTCATTATCATGTCTGAATATCCTTGCTCTATTAGTTTTTGATAAGGAATCAATTCTTCTGTTTGAAAAGTTTTAGTGACATCAGTTATTCCTAAATGACTGTCTGTTGCAGCGCTGCCGTGTCCAGGAAAATGCTTGATCACTGGAATAATGTCTTTTTCTTTAAGTCCTTCAATGAATTTTGAAGCATAAAGAGTTACTTTCTCTGGGTCATTGGAAAAAGACCTTCCGAGCTGGCCAATAATTGGATTATCAGGATTAAGATTGACATCAACCACAGGAGCAAAGTCAATGTTTATACCCAGCTCATTTAATTCTTCAGCTAGAAGCAAAGCATTTTCTTTTACTTTCTCAGGGCTTTCTTCTCCCATTTCCTCAGCGCTAGGAATGTTAATAAATCCATAGCTTTCTTTTAAACGATTGACTGCTCCTCCTTCAGCGTCAACAGCTACAAACAAAGAGGAAGAGGTGAAGAGCTTTAAGTTGGTTATCAGTTCTTTGGTTTGTTTTGGATTAACAATGTTTCTGGGGAACTGCTGGCTAGGAACGTCCCAGTCAAAAAGTATCACTCCGCTGAGATTGTATTCATTGATTTGCTTGATTATTTCTGAATCTTCATTTACTTCTGTTCCTCGGAAGCCGACAATGAGCATTTGTCCTATTTTCTGCTTTAAATCAATGCTCTCTTCTTGTTGAATTTTTACTGGAAAGAGAAGAGCGAGAATAAACAAGAAGAATAGTGTTATTTTTTTACAAACCCGCATTTTTTATTACTGCACTTTATCTTTTTTCCTTTTTCTACTAACAAGGAGTTGCATTGAGGACACCTTTCATTAATTGGTTTGTCCCAGCAGGCAAAATCGCATTGAGGCCAATTAGAACAGCCAAAGAACATTTTTCCTTTTTTTGTTTTCCTCACAATTATTTCTCCTTGCTCGCATTGAGGGCAAGTAATCCCTGTTTTTTGGTTTAGAGATTCAGTGTATTTGCATTGAGGAAAACCGGAACAGCCAAGAAACTCTCCGTAACGGCTCCTTTTTATTAAAAGAGGCTGACCGCATTGAGGGCAGTTTTTATCAGCCAGTTTTTTCTCTAAAGGCTTGCTTTCCACTTCTTTGTATTTTTGTTCTAGTTTTTCTTCAAAAGGATAGTAAAAGCTTTTTACTAGTTCCAGCCAATCTTTTCTGCCAGCCGCTATTTCATCAAGACTTTTTTCCATCTCTGCCGTGAATTTTATATCCACAATCTCTGGGAAATGTTCGGTTAATAAATCATTTACTAGCAAGCCTGTTTCTGTTGGCTCAAACCTTCTTTCTTTGTTTTTTTGAACATAGTTTCTTTTTTGAATGGTAGAAATAATCGGGGCATAGGTTGAAGGTCGGCCAATTTCATTGTTCTCCAGCTCTTTAATTAAAGAGGCTTCGTTATATCTGGCTTTGGGTTTGGTAAAGTGCTGACCAGGCTTCAACTCCTTTAGTTTTATAGCTTCTCCTTGTTTTAATTCCGGCAATTCTTTTTCTTCAAGTTTCATTGGATAAACTTTAAGAAAACCATCAAACTTGATTTGAGAACCAGTGGCTTCAAAAACATCTTTGTCTTTTGAACTGATTAAAACTTTAGTTGAGTCAAGAACAGCTTCTTTTATTTGAGAAGCAATAAACCTTGACCAGATTAATTGATAAAGTTTTTCTTGTCTTGGCTCAAGCTTAATTTCTCTTTCAATTTGAGTGGGCCGAATAGCTTCATGAGCTTCTTGCGCTCTTTTTTTGGTTTTGAATCTTCTTGGATTGCTTGGACAATAATTCTTTCCAAACTGCTTTTCAATAAAGTCTTTGGCAGCAGTTAAAGACTGGTTGGAAAGATTGAGAGAATCAGTGCGGTGATAAGTAATGTAGCCCTTTTCGTATAATTCCTGAGCGATTTTCATGGTTAAGGAAGAAGAAAAGCCGAATCTTTTGGCTGCTTCTTGCTCTAAAGTGGAAGTAGTAAAAGGAGGCAAAGGATTCTTTTTTATGCTTTTTCTTTCCAAGCTTTGTACTTGATATTCTTTTTTTATTAACTCATTACTTGTTTCTTTTGCTTCTTTTTCTGATTTAAGCTCTAGCTTTTTACCTTTGATTTTGGTTAATTCTGCTTCTAGATTTTTATCAAAAAGACCAGTAATTGACCAGTATTCTTCTGGCTTAAAGTTTTGAATCTCTCTTTCTCTTTCTACAATTAATTTTAGAGCTACTGATTGCACTCGGCCAGCTGAGAGATTCTTAGCAATTTTTTTCCAAAGAAAAGGGGAGAGTTGGTAGCCAACCAATCTGTCTAAAACTCTTCTCGCTTGCTGAGCATTAACTAGATTTATATCCAATGCCCTTGGTTTTTTAATGGCTTGCTCAATAGCCTTGTCAGTTATTTCGTGAAAAATAATCCGTTCGTAATCTTTGTTCTTTCCTAAGTCTAAAATTTCAGTTAAATGCCAGGCAATAGCTTCTCCTTCTCGGTCAGGGTCAGTAGCAAGATAAACTAAATCTGCCTTAGCTGTTTCTTTTTTAAGAAGATTAACATTTTTTCTGGCTTTAAGGGGAACAATATATTTTATCTTGAAATTGTTTTCTGGCTCAATGCCAAGAGAGCTTTTGGGAAGGTCGCGAACATGGCCGTAAGAAGAAAGAACCTTGAATCCTTGACCCAAAAAAGCTTCAATGGTTTTGGCTTTGGTTGGACTTTCTACAATAACAAGATGATTGGTTTTATTCTTCATTTATTTTAATTATTGCTTTTTCAATTGTTTTAAATATCTCTTCTGTTTTTTGCTTTAAAATTTCTTTTTCTTTTGGGTTGAATTTTTCTAAAACAATTTGTTCCAGCTTTTTATTTTTAAAGCTTTCATCTTCAGAATCAATGCCTATTCTTATTCTGACAAAGTCTTTGCTTTGAAGCTCGTCAATTATTGATTGAACTCCTTTATGGCCAGCTGAAGATTGTCCTTTACTTATTTTTACTTCTCCTAATTTTAAATCAGCTTCGTCGTGAATTACAAGCAAATGGGAAAGAGGAATTTTAAACTTGGCTAAAAGCTTTTTTACTGCTTTGCCTGAATTGTTCATAAAAGTTTGGGGTTTGGCTAAAATAATATCGTCTTTTTTGCTTATTAAAGCATTGGCCTTTTTATCTAATTTAAAATCAGGGAAATCATTTTTTTCCGCTAGCTGGTTAATCAAACAAAAACCAAGATTATGTCTCGTCCCTTGATATTCTGGTTCAGGATTTCCGAGGCCGACAATTAAAATCATATTTTCTCCATTATACTGGTTTTTCTTAATTAGTAAACATTTTTTAATTGTGTTATAATACGAACATGCCTTTAAAATATCTTTTTTACGCCTTTACCATTCTTTTGCCTTTTTCCTTTTTCCTGCCTTGGGCAATGACAGAAAAAGTGCTTTTAATTGTTTTTATCCTAGCTCTTTTTGCTTTTGGCCTTAAAGGAATTGATTTTAAGAAAGGAGTACTGAGCAATTGTTTAATAGCTTTTCTTTTCTTTTCTCTTCTTTCTTTGGCTTTTTCCAAAAATCCTGGGCAAAGCTTGTGGGGAAAAGCAGGAGGGCTTGATTCTTTTTTCTTTTTCGGTTCTTTGTTTTTGGTTTTTCTTTTTTCTTCTACTTTTAAAAAGAAAGAAGATATTAAGACAATGCTCTTTTTGCTTTTAGCTGTTTCTGCTCTTTCTTCTCTTTTGCTGTTTTTCTTAACTCCAAGAAGCGTTGAATCTTTAGCTTTACTGGCTTCTTTATCTTTGGCTCTTTCTCTTTATTTTTCTTTTTTTGAAAGGAAAAGAATTGTTTTTACAATTTTCTCTTTATTCTTCTTTTTCGTTTTGCTTTTTATTGATTCCAAAATTGTTTGGCTGGCTCCTTCTCTTTTCTCCTTTTTTATTTTCTGGAAAATAGTTAGAAAAAAAGAAAACAAACCGAAATTAATTTTGTCGTTTCTTTGTTTCCTCCTTTTAGCCAGTTTTCTTTTTCTGCCCAATCTCTTTCCGCCTAAGTTTTCTTTGGTTAATAATGTTTCTTTAGAAAACAGCTGGCAGGTTTTTCTTCAGTCAAACCTTCACGATGTTAAAAACTTTTTTCTTGGTTCTGGTCCAGCCACTTTCACTTATCAGTATTCTCTGTATAAAGGAGAGACAATGGCTGAAGAAAGCGCTTCTGGTTTTTTAACGATTTTGATTTGTTTAGGCGGTTTAGCTTTTTTGTCTTTACTTTCTGCTTTCTTCTTTTTCTTTAAAAAAGAGTTTCCTAAGCTTTTTAACAACAATCAAGAAATAGACGATATTATCTTGCTTCTTGTTTTCAGTATTTTTGTCTTAATGATTGTTTACAAGCTTAATCTTGTTTTACTTTTTCTTTTATTTGTTCTTCTGGGTTATAATAATCTATCTGGCAAAGAAGGTAAAATCTCTTTTCAATGGCTAATGACAATTGTTTTGTTTTTTCTTTTGCTGAGCATTGGATTCTTTAAGTTCTTTTTGGCTGAAAACTTAGCTCTTCAGGCTGTAAAAGATTATAATAATCAAGATATTGATTCCGCTATTGTTAAAATGGATAAAGCAGCTAAGACCTTTAGCAATTCTGACTACTATATTGGCTTGTCTCAGCTTTATCTTTTAGAAGCCAGCGATATTTTTAATAATAATTGGAGCTTGGAAGATGATATAGCAAAACAATTGGAAGAGAAGCAGAATAATTTAAGAGATATTGCTTCGCAAGCAGAAACAGCGGCTGAGTTTGCTTCTAAGATTGACCCTTGGAATGCAATGGCTTGGCAGAATCTTGGCCTTGTTTATGAGAACACTAGTTTTCTTATTGAAGACAGAACAGACCAGGCCTTAGAAGCTTACAACAAAGCAGAGGAACTTTCTCCTTTCAGCTTCTTTGTTTATTTCTCTAAGGCAAGGATTTATGAAAGAAGGGGAGACAAGGAAAAAGCTTTAGAGCAATACGAAAAAGCTTTTGCCATCAATCCTTCTTATCAAGGATTGTCAGATAAAATCCAAGAATTAAAAGATTGACACTTTTTTAATTTTATTGTATGCTCTTTATGGCACCTTGAGAGGTGAAAAATGCATTTGGCAGTGATAGTCTTTAGCGGTGTAATTGCCGCCATAAACAGAGAAAGGGTTCTACAAAGAATCCTTCAGGCCAATGGCTTGAAGAACGTTGAACAGCTAGAAGACAACCCAGAGCTGATAATTTCTTCTGCTGATATTATTGTGGAAGAAATTATGAGAGCCAAACCATTCACTGGTATTGAAGAAGCATTGAAAATAATGGTTGACCGTCATTACGGCATCGTCATTTCTTCTTGCTTTGTTCCAGAAGAAGCAATAAAGGCTTGGCTCAGAAAATACGACCTAAACAAGTATGTTTATCTTGTTTATGGTTTGAACGATGGAACGCGAAACGAACATCTGGAAAGTTTGGCGAGGATTGAAGAGCCATATGATTGGCTTTTTATCGGCAATGAGCCGGACGACTTCATTCATATTCATGAGTGGGGAATCAGAAAAGTGGCAGTTAATGCCACAAGCAACATTTATCCCAAGCGGATAAAAGTTTTCTACGAACCGCTTTCTGGAGAGCTGGCGGAAAAAATCACTATTGGGGGCGGATGATAATCCCCCCTTTTTTCTTGCTTAATTAATTTAAGCTTGCTATTATACATATATGAAGAAAAATGTTGAGCTGAGCGATTACTCAAGTTTTAAAATTGGCGGCAGAGCTAGATATTTAATTAAGATCGGTGATAAAAAAGAATTAGAAAAAGCAATTGAAAAAGCTTTGAAAGAAAAAATTCCTTTTTTTGTTTTGGGTGGCGGAAGCAATACTTTGATTTCTGATAAAGATTTTGATGGTTTAGTGATAGTTTTTAAGAACGAAAAGCCAGACATTTCTATAAAAGAAAAAGGAATCATTGAAGTCGAAGCTTCTGCCCTTCTTTCTTTTTTAGTTAATCGTTTGGATAATTTTACTGGTTTGGAATGGGCAGTAGGAATACCTGGAACTTTAGGTGGAGCGATAAATGGCAATGCTGGAGCTTTTGGCCATTCTATTTCTGACTGTATTGAAAAGGTGGAAGTTTTAGATGTAAGCAAAGGAAAAATTGAAAAAAGGAAATTGGAAAAAAAGGATTGTCAGTTTGGCTACCGAACCAGTATTTTTAAAAATAATCCTCAATTAATTATTCTTTCTGCTGAATTGAAGTTGAAAAAAGATGAGAAAGAAAAAATAAAGGAAAGAATTAAAGAAAACAAAGAGAAAAGAAAGGTTCATCCTCAGGGTTTTTCCCTTGGGTCAATTTTCAAGAACTACTATGGAGAGCTGGACAAGACAATTATTAAAAAATATCCTCAGTTAAAACAATTTCAGGAGAAAAATGGATTTATTTCAGCTGGATTGCTCATTGAAGAAGCCGGGTTAAAAGGAATAAGAATTGGTGATGCAGAAATTTCTTCTGAACATGCAAATTTTATTATTAATTTAGGCAAAGCAAAATCAGAAAATGTTTTAAAATTAATTTCTTTGATAAAAAAAGAAGTGAAAAAGAAATTTTTGATTGACTTGGAGGAAGAAATTCAAATTTTTCCTCTTTCAACTATTGACAAATAATTTAATAAGAGAGAAAATGAATTCAGAAATCAATAAGAGAAGATAAAAGGTCGAGTTATTAAAATAATCTCGCAAAAAAAAATGGCTCAAAAGAAAAAAGCGGCAAAGAAAACTGCTAAGAAGAAACCAGCGAAGAAAACTGCCAAGAAGAAAACCGCTAAAAAGAGATAAAAAAAACAACCCTTTCCAAAGGGTTGTTTTTATGATATTATTAAAATATGAAAATAAGAGTTAAGGAAACAGAAATAAAAATAAATAAAGGAATTGCTTCTTTTTTAGAAAAGAAAATAAAAAAATTGGAAAAGTTTTTTCCTTCAGAAGCTGAGGTGATTATTGAAGCAGAATTAGGATTAGCTAGTCTTCATCATCAAAAAGGAGATGTTTATAGAGCAGAGGTCCAGATAATTATGCCGGGCAAGAAAATATGGAGAGCAGTTTCCCAAAAAAATAATTTAAGAAGCGCTATAATTGGGGCAGTAGAAGACTTAGAAACTCAACTGAGAAAAAGGAAAGAATCTTTTATCGCTCAAAGAAAGAAAGCTTCCGAAAATAAATAATATGTCTATTGTTGCTCGCCTTTTCGGAGACGCTAATGCAAGGTTTATTAAGAGCTTAAAACCGGTTGTTGAAAAAATTAATTCTTTAGAGAAAGAGATTGAAAAATTAGATTCTGAAGAATTAAAACTTCAAACAGAAAAGCTCAAAAAAAGATTAAAAGCTGGAGAAACATTGGATGATATTCTTCCAACTGCTTTTGCTTTGGTCAGAGAAGCGGCCAAGAGAACTCTTAGACAAAGACATTTTGATGTTCAGCTTGTCGGTGGAATTGTTTTACACCAAGGAAAAATTGCTGAAATGAAAACCGGGGAAGGAAAAACTCTTACTGCCACCCTGCCTCTTTATCTTAATGCTTTGGAGGAAAAAGGTTGCCATTTGGTTACAGTTAATGATTATCTTTCTCGCCGAGATACGGTTTGGATGGGTCAAATATATTATGCCTTGGGATTAAGCGTTGGCTGTTTAAATCACGAACAATCTTTTCTTTATGACCCAGAGTATAAAAAAGAAACAGAAAGCAAGGATAAGGTTAGAGACGAGCTGGGAGGATTCAAGGTGGTAGAAGATTTCTTAAGGCCTTGTTCTAGAAAAGAAGCTTATGCCGCTGACATTACTTACGGAACCAATAATGAGTTTGGTTTTGATTATTTAAGAGACAATATGGTATATGCTTCTTCGGAAATAGCGCAGGGGGGATATAATTTTGCTATTGTTGATGAGGTGGACTCTATTTTAATTGATGAAGCTAGAACGCCTTTGATTATTTCTTCTCCAGACATAGAAGGCTCAAAATGGTATGTTGAGTTTGCTAAAATTATTCCTCGTTTAAAAAAAGAAATTGATTTTGAAGTGGATGAAAAGATGAAAGCCGTAACTTTAACTGAACAAGGCATAGATAAAATTGAAAAGATTCTTAATGCTGGAAACATCTATGACGAAAGAGGAATAAAATATCTTCATCATTTAGAGCAAGCTTTAAAGGCAGAGATTTTGTTTCAGAGAGATAAAGATTATGTGGTTAGAAACGGAGAAGTGATTATTGTAGACGCTTTTACTGGAAGATTAATGCCGGGCAGAAGATGGTCAGGAGGATTGCATCAAGCCATTGAAGCCAAAGAAGGAGTGGCAATTCAGCCTGAATCAATTACCATGGCTTCAATTACTTTTCAAAACTATTTTAGAATGTATAAAAAATTGGCAGGTATGACCGGTACAGCTGAAACTTCGGCTGAAGAGTTTGATAAGGTTTACAATTTAGAGGTAGTAGTAATTCCAACCAATAAGCCAATGATTAGAAATGATTGGCCAGACAAAATTTTCAAAACAGAAGAAGCTAAGTTCAGGGCAGTGGCTGAAGAAGTTCAAAAAAGACACCAGACAGGTCAGCCTATTCTTATTGGCACTACTTCCATAAACAAAAATGAATATCTAAGCGCTATTCTTTCTAGGCAAGGTATTCCTCATCAAGTTTTAAATGCTAAAAATCATGAAAAAGAAGGTGAGATTATTGCTCAAGCTGGAGCGCCGGGAGCAGTAACTGTGGCTACTAATATGGCTGGTAGAGGAGTAGATATTTCTTTGGGAGGCAATCCGGCAACCGAGGAATCAAAAAAGAAAGCAGTTGAAGCAGGAGGTTTGTTTGTTCTTGGCACAGAAAGACATGAGGCCAGAAGAATAGATAATCAATTAAGGGGAAGGGCAGGCCGGCAAGGAGACCCGGGAGAAACGCAATTCTTTGTTTCTTTGGAAGATGACCTTATCAGGATATTTGGCGGAGACCGGATAAAAAGCTTGATGGAAAGATTTAATTTTCCTGACGATGCTTTAATCGAAAATCCGATTATTTCCAAAACTATTGAGTCAGCTCAGGCTAAAATAGAGGGAGCTAATTTTGATGCTAGAAAGTATGTTTTGGAATATGATAATGTTTTGAACAAGCACAGAGAAGCAATTTACAAAAAAAGAAAAGAGCTTTTGCTAAAAGGAGAAAAAAGAGAGCTAAGGGAAGAAATGATGGCTTTATTTGAGAGCCAAGGTTTTTCTAAGGAAGACTATGAGAAAAAAGAAAAAGAGTTGGGAGAAGAAAATATGCGGGAAGTGGAGAAAATAGTAAGTTTAAGAGTCTTGGATATTCTTTGGATTGAACACTTAGAGAACATGGAAAGTTTAAGAGATTCTGTTCGTCTTAGAGCTTATGGCCAGAGAGACCCTTTAATAGAATACAAAGCCGAAGGCCGCAGAATGTTTAATGAATTGTTGATTAACTATGATAAAATGGTAGTTAATAGTATTTTAAAAGCAGGTATTAAGATAGAGCCGCTGGAAGAGAAAAAGGAAATTGTTCAAGGAAAGAAAGAGGTGGGAAGAAATGACCCTTGCCCCTGCGGCAGCGGGAAGAAGTATAAAAAGTGTCATGGGAAGTAGGAATTGATAAAAATAACCTTATGGAAACAAATAACCAATATCTTCACGAAGTAGCGATTACCGCCATTATTGTGAAAAATGGAAAATATTTAATTACGAGACGTTCGCCGAATAAGAGAAGATTCCCAGGGATGTGGACAGTACCAGGCGGAAAAATGGAAACAGATGATTATCTGAAACTACCGAAAGACACAGAATTTTATTGGTACAATGTTCTTGAAAAAACTCTACGAAGGGAAATAAAAGAAGAAGTCGGAATCGACATAGACAACATTGACTACATAACCAGTTTGGCAACGGTTCATTCCGATGGCAGTCCGTCACTAGTGATTTCCTGTATGGCAGATT
>CAZPGI010000015.1:0-11645 GCA_964586365.1 uncultured Candidatus Saccharibacteria bacterium | reverse complement strand
ATTTATGATTTAAAGTATTTTATCATTCCCGATGGAGTTACTTTTTCAGCCATTGCTTTAACTCTTTTATGGATTATAGTCGGATTCTTTGCTGGTTATTATACAGAAATGCAAGTTTTATCTTTTCTCTTTGCTGGTTTGGCTTCGGCTCTTTTTCTTTTCTGTCTTTGGTTTTTCTCTCAGGGCAGGGCCATGGGATTCGGAGATGTTAAATTAGCTTTTTTATTAGGATTATTCTTAGGTTATCCAGTTATTATTCCTACTCTTTTTGTTTCTTTTTTTATCGGCGCTTTAATGGGAATAACTTTGATTTTTTTAAGAAAAAAGAAAATGAAATCAGAGGTTCCTTTTGGTCCGTTTCTGGTGATAGGCGCCTTTACTGGTTTGGCCTGGGGACAAGATATGATTAATTGGTATTTTTCTTTCTTAAAATAATGAAAAAAGAGAGAAATAGTTTTAAAAAAGGACTGACTTTGATAGAAATGATTACAGTTATTGTAATTGTGGCTATATTGGCAACAATGGTTTTTGGTAATTATGGTAAAGGACAAGAAGGTTTGGCTCTAGAAAGAGCTGGTCAGAAAATGCTTCAAGATACAAGGAGGACTCAGGAAATGGCTATGTCTGGAGCATTAGGTTCAGGAGTTAATGCTGTTGGTTTATATTTTGATAAAGCATCGGGTAGCGAAACAAAATATCTTATTTATAATAATACTAATGCCAATTATTATTATGAAAGCGGTACAGATACAATAGCAGAACAGATAAATATTGAGTCAGGAATAAAGATTTGTGATATTAAAGACAATGGCACAAGCGTTAACAATATCAGTGTTTCTTTTATGCCTCCAGAACCAGTGACAAGAATTAATAGTAATTACAGCGGTCACGAAGCAACAATTGTTTTATGCATTATCAGCGACACCTCTAAAACAAAAACAATTAAGATAAATAACTTAGGAAGAACAGAAATAAATAATCCTTAATTGTATGGCTAAAAACATTAAAAACGGGTTTACTCTAGTGGAAATAATGATTTCTATTTTTGTCATTTCCGTGGCAATTATTGGTATTTTTCAAGCAACCACTAAGTATATTCAGCAGACTAAGTTTGAAAAAGAGGGTTATGTAGCTGCTCTGCTTGGTCAAGAAGCTATTGAGATTGTAAAAAATTTTAGAGATACTAACTGGGTTGAGGGAGATGCTGGAGGATGGAATAACGGACTCACCTCTTGTTCAGCTGGTTGCGAAATTGATTATGATGACACGAGCTTTACTCTTTGGTCAGGCAGCGGGAGGAATCTTTATCTTGAGGGCAGCAGCGGATTGTTTAAATATCTAGCCTCACCAGGAATAAATGATGTAAAAACCATTTATACCAGAAAAGTGATTATAACTGAGTCAGGAAGCGACAAGTTGAGCATAGTAGTTAATGTTTATTGGAAAGGAAACACAACTGTGGTTAAAGAAGATATATATAATTGGAAGATTTAATTTTATGAAAAATCAAGGGTTAACTTTAATTGAATTATTGGTAGCTGTTTCCCTTTTTGGTCTTTTGGCCGTTGCCTTAATTGGCATTTTTGTGTCTTCTTTAAATGCTCAGGCTTCGGTTCTTCAAAATCAAGAATTATTTAGTCAAGCCAGTTATGCGGTAGATTATATGGATAGGAGCATTAGAATGGCCTTGCGAGATGAAACAGGAGATTGTACTGGTTCGGCTAATAAAAATTACAGCACATCTTCAGGAATAACTTTCTTGGCTTTTGATACAATTGCTGGAGATTACCGTTGCAAACGTTTTTACTTAGAAGATGGTAAAATCAAAGAAAGAAAATCAACAGACAAAACTGCGGCTAATTTAGGAACTGGTGTAGAGTTGACTTCTTCAAAGGTCAAAGTAAACAGTTTGGTTTTTAGCGTTTTGGGAGACGTAGTTAATGTGGCTCAACCTCAAATCACCATTTCCTTAAACATGGTTTCAAACAACACGAGGAGACTTGATCCTTTGCCTAGTATAATTCTTCAAACAACTCTTTCGCAAAGAAATTTAAACATCAGCCAATAATTATGAAAAACAATAAATTACAAAAATCTGTTTCTTTGTATCTGATAATCATTATTGTTTCCGTTCTTTTGGCTGTTTCTTTGAACTTGGCGACTTTAATTGTGGGCGGGGCTAAGATTTTAAAAGGAGGAGACAATTCAGTTAAGGCCTATTATGCTGCTGATACGGGTATAGAAAAAGCTTTATACAACGCCAAAAACAGTTCTTGCGGCAATATTAGTAATGAAACAGTAGGCGGAGATTCCAACTATGTTTATAGCGTAACCATAACCTATACGGGTAGCGATTGTACTGTTACAGGAACTACCATACAATCAATTGGCGAGTTTAAGCCCGGAGGGATTTCTTCAACCAAAAGGAAAATAACTGTAAGCTATTAAAGCCATGAATAAAGCAGAGGCTCAAAAAAGGATAGAAAAGTTGCGAGAGTTAATAAACCATTACCGCTATCTTTATCATGTTCTAGATAGAGAAGAAATATCTCCAGCTGCTCTTGACTCTTTGAAAAAAGAGCTTTTTGATTTGGAACAGCAGTTTCCGGAATTAATTACCCCTGATTCTCCTACTCAGAGGGTGGGAGGCAAGCCATTGGATAGCTTTGAGAAATACGAGCATAAAAAAATGATGATTTCTTTTGATGATGCTTTCTCCAGAGAAGATATGGAAAATTGGGAAAAGAGAAACTTTAAATTATTAACTGAAGAAGAAAGAAAAAGAGTTGAGTATTATTGTGAGCCAAAGCTAGACGGTTTAGCCATTGAGTTGGTTTATGAAAAAGGAATTTTTAAAGTAGGGGCAACTAGAGGAGATGGCAGGGTGGGGGAAAATGTTACCCAAAACATTAAAACCATTGAATCAATTCCCTTAAAATTGAGAAAACAAGAAGAAGTAATAAAAGATTTAAGAAAAAGAAACCTGGAGGAAATTGCTTTGTTTATAGAAAAGAATGGTTTAAAAGAGGTAATTGTTAGGGGAGAGGCGATTATTACTAAAAAAGAGTTTGAAAAAGTGAATAAAGAAAGAGAAAAACAAGGATTGCCAGCGTATGCTAATCCTAGAAATTTGGCAGCTGGCTCTATTAGACAACTTGACCCTCAAATAACTGCCTCCAGAAAACTTGATGCTGATGTTTATGATTTAATATCTGATTTAGGACAGAAAACTCATAGTCAAGAGCATGTTGTTTTAGAGATAATGGGATTCAAAACCAATAATAAACACAACCAACTTTGTGGCAATTTGGACGAAGTTTTTGCTTTTTACGAAGAATGGAAAAAGAAAAGAAATAATTTGCCTTATGAAATTGACGGAATAGTAATTTCTATAAACGACAACGAAATCTTTGGAAAATTGGGAGTGGCTGGCAAATCTCCTCGAGGAGCGATTGCCCTAAAGTTTCCTTTAATTGAAGCGACAACCATTGTTGAAGATATTAAGGTGCAAGTCGGACGCACTGGCGCTGTTACTCCAGTAGCAATTTTAAAGCCAGTAGAAGTAAATGGAGCAATAATTAGCCGGGCTACTTTACACAACGAAAAAGAAATTGAAAGATTGGGATTAAGAATAGGGGACACAGTGGTAGTAGGAAGGGCGGGTGATGTTATTCCTGAGATAGTGAAGGTTTTTCCTGAATTAAGAACAGGCGAAGAAAAGAAGTTTAAGATGCCCTTTTGTTGCCCTTCTTGCGGAACCAAATTGATTAAACCGGAAAAAGAAGTAATCTGGCGATGTCCTAATCCTAATTGTTTTTCCCGAAAAAACAGATATTTTAACCATTTTGTTTCTAGACAAGCTTTTGACATTAATGGTTTGGGGCCAAAAGTAATTGAAAAGCTTGTTGATGAAGGATTGGTTTCAGACCCAGCTGACTTATTTGATTTAAAAGAAGGAGACCTTATTCCTTTAGAAAGATTTGGAGAGAAATCAGCGAAAAAAATAGTAGAAGCAATTCAGAAAAGAAAAAAAATTCCTTATTCTAGGTTTATTTATGCTTTAGGCATTAGAAATGTAGGCCAAAAGACTGCTTTTGATTTATCTCGGCACTTTTCTTCAATAGAAGATTTGGCCAAAGCCTCTTTGAGTGAATTAGAAGAAATAAAAGATATTGGTTCTGTAGTGGCTCAATCCATTTTTAATTGGTTTCGTGATAAAGCTAATTTAGCTTTTTTGAAAAAATTGAAAGAAAAAGGAGTTTGGTATGAAAAAAATAGAGAAGAGTCAGAAAAACTTAAGGGATTAAAATTTGTTATCACGGGAACTTTAAAGACCTTGAGCCGAGAAGAAGCAAAGGAAAGGATAGAAAGAGAAGGAGGAGAAGTTCTTTCTTCTGTTTCTTCTAAAACTGATTATTTAATTTTAGGAGAAAACCCGGGATCTAAGTACAATAAAGCCAAACAATTAGGAGCAAAGATTTTAAAAGAAGAAGAGTTCTTAAAAATACTATGATATCTTTTCCTAGGCTATTAAAGTTTGATTGGGTTTTGTTCGGAGCTAGTATCAGTCTTTGTCTTTTTGGTTTGGTTTTAATCTATAGTTCTTCAATGCTGAGTCAGGATTTTACTAATTTTTACAAACAATTGTTTTTTCTTTTTTTGGGTATAATTTTGATGTTTTTAATGAGTATGTATGATAACAGAAAATTAAGAGAAAACTCTTTTTCAATTCTTTTCTTTTATTTTCTTTGCCTTGTTTTATTAATTGGTCTTTTCTTTTTTGCTCCGGAAATAAGGGGAATAAAGTCATGGTATCGGCTGGGAAGCTTTTCTTTTGACCCAATTGAGCCAACTAAATTAGCTTTGATATTAATTTTAGCCAAGTATTTCTCTAAAAGGCATATTGAACTTTACAATCTTAAACATATTATAGCCTCAGGTTTGTATGTGGCCATTCCTGCTGTTTTAGTATTTTTTCAGCCAGAGTTTGGTTCAGTGATTATTCTTTTAAGTATTTGGTTGGGCATTCTTTTGGTTTCTGGAATCAGGATACGAGAATTTGTTGTTTTGCTTCTTATTTTTCTTCTTATTTTTGGATTAACTTGGAACTTTCTTCTTAAAGACTATCAAAAAGAGAGGGTTTTTAGTTTTATTACTCCTCAGGCCGATCCTTTGGGCCAGGGTTGGAGTCAGGCTCAAGCAAAGATTAGTATTGGTTCGGGAGGTTTGTTTGGTCAAGGATTGGGTAATGGTTCGCAAACTCAATATGGCTTTCTTCCAGAAGCTCAAACAGATTTTATCTTTTCAGCTATTGCCGAAGAAACAGGATTTATTGGCATTATTTTTTTGCTTTTTCTTTTTTCTCTTATTTTGTTGAGGGTGGTAAAAATAGCAATGAACGCTAGTTCTAATTTTTCTCGTCTTTTTGCCTGTGGTTTTGCTTTCAGCTTTTTTGTTCAGATGGCTATTAATATCGGAATGAATCTTGGTCTTTTGCCTGTAATAGGCGTTCCTCTTCCTTTGGTTAGCTATGGAGGAAGCAATTTAATTTTTACTTTCATTGCTTTAGGTGTTTTGGAAAACATGAGGATAACAGACTCTTGACAAGTTTTTAAATTATTGATAGTATGATTTTACGTTTTAATAAAGATTACTTAAGAATATCTTGGTTAGAAATCTTTTCCGCTATTAAAGTTTTTGTTTTCATCCCTTAAGATATAAGGAAAAGGGCATTTTTTGTTGTAATGCCTAATTAGTTTTTAAAATGACTGCAAAAAATAAAATTAAAGATTTTTCTAAAAGTCAAATTTCTTATTCTTTGCCAAGTTTAATCTTTCTTCAACAAGAAAGCGGAAGACAATTTTGGGAAGAAGAATTAAGAGATTTGTTTGCTGAGATTTCTCCAGTAAGAGATTATACTGGAAAAGAGCTCGAGCTTTATTTCTTAGACTATCAGTTAGGCAAAGCCAATTACGCTTCTGGTTTTGACGCTAAAGAAAACAATGATTCATATTACGCTCCCTTAAGAGTAAGAACAAAACTAGTAAACCTAAAAACAAAGAGAACTCAGGAGCAAGAAATATTTTTTGGTGATTTTCCTCTTTTAACTGAAAGAGGAACTTTTGTTTTAAACGGGGTAGAAAGAGTGGTTGTTTCTCAGCTTATTCGTTCTCCCGGAGTATTTTTTCCCTTAAGTATTAACCGAGGCAAAAGGTGCTTTGGAGCCAAAATTATTCCTAACCGTGGTTCTTGGCTAGAACTAGAAACAGAATATTCGGGAGTGATAAGTGTAAAAATTGACAGAAAAAGAAAGGTGCCGGTTACCGTTCTTCTCAAAGCTCTGGGAGGGTATAGCGATAACGATATTAAAGATATGTTCGTGCCCTTTGATACTGGTGAAATAAATTTCATTGAAGAAACCCTGAAAAAGGATACAGCCAAGAATCAAGAAGAAGCTTTGTTGGAGATTTACCAGAGATTAAGGTCTGGTGAAATGGCTAACCCAGATTCAGCCCGGGAGCTTATCTTTAATATGTTTTTTAATTTTGAAAGATATGATTTATCCAAAGTAGGAAGATACAAAACGTGGTCTCGTCTTCCAGAATTAAAGCCAAAAAAAGAAAGAAGCATATCTAAAGAAGATAGGGTTTTATCAATCCAAGATATTATCGAAGTAATAAAAGAAATTATCAGATTAAATAATGACCCCTTATCTCATCCTGACCAAATAGACCATTTGGGCAACAGAAGGGTAAGAAACTTTTCAGAACTTTTGTCCGGTAAACTAAGAGTAGGGTTGGCAAGGATGGCTAGAATAATTAAAGATAGAATGTCTACTCTAGAGTTTGAAAATTTAAGTCCGGCTCAATTGGTTAATCCTAAGCCTTTTATGGCTCAAGTTAATCAATTTTTTACTGCTAGTCAATTTTCTCAGTTTATGGACAATGTTAATCCTTTATCAGAATTAGAACATAAAAGAAGACTTACTGCTACAGGTCCAGGCGGATTGACAAGAGAAAGAGCTGGTTTTGACGTGAGAGATGTTCAGCCCTCTCACTATGGAAGAATTTGTCCTATTCAAACTCCAGAAGGGGCTAATGTTGGTTTGGTTACTCATTTGGCTTTATATGCTCGTATTAATCCTTACGGATTTTTGGAAACGCCGTATTTTAAAGTAGAAAACGGTAAAGCTTCTAAAGAGGTTCATTATTTAGATGCTAATGCTGAAGAAAGATACAATATTGCTCCAGCCAGCATTCTTTTGGACGAGAAAGGAGTAATAAAAGAAGAAATAGTAGCGGCTAGAATAAAAGGAGAGGCAGGAGAAATTGAAAAGGAAAAAGTTGATTTTATTGATGTTTCTCCTCAGCAGTTTGTTTCGGTAGCCACTTCTTTAATACCATTTTTGCAAAACGATGATGCTAACCGAGCTCAAATGGGTTCAAATATGCAAAGGCAGGCAGTGCCTTTAGTCAATCCAGAAGCTCCTTTGGTGGGGACAGGCTTAGAATCAGTAGTAGCCAAAGATTCTGGTCAGCTTATTCTTGCTCAAGAAGCTGGAGAAGTGATTAAAGTTGACTCTCAAGAAATTAAAGTTAAAGGAGCATCAGGCACAATTTCTTATCCTTTAAGGATTTTTGATAGGACCAATCAATACACCTGTTTTCACCAAAGAGCAATTGCTAATAAAGGAGATAAGGTAAAAAAGGGAGATGTTCTGGCTGAAGGCGGTTCTATTGCAGACGGAATGCTAAGCTTGGGAAGGAATCTTTTGGTATCCTTTATCTCTTGGCGAGGAAGTACTTTTGAAGATGCCATTGTTTTATCCGAGCGCTTAGTAAAAGATGATGTTTTTACTTCTGTGCATATTGAAGACTTTTTCTGTGATGTCAGGGAAACTAAACTGGGGCCAGAAATAACTACTGCAGATATTCCTAATGTAGGAGAAGACAAATTGAAAGATCTTGACGAAGAAGGAATTGTCAGAATTGGGGCTGAGGTTGGTCCAAATGATATTTTAGTGGGCAAGATTTCTCCTAAAGGAGAGGCAGAGTTAAGTGCCGAAGAACGTCTTTTGAGGGCGATTTTTGGAGAAAAAGCCAAAGAAGTTAAGGATACTTCTTTGAGACTAGAGCATGGTAAAAGAGGAAGAGTGACTGATGTTAAGGTGTTTGCTAGAAGCGATGGCTATGCTTTAGATCCAGGAGTGATAAAAAGGGTAAGGGTAAGAGTGTCAGAAGTAAGAAAAATAAAGGTAGGAGATAAATTAGCAGGCAGGCACGGCAACAAAGGAGTTATTGCCAAAATTCTCCCGCCCGAAGAAATGCCTTTTTTGGAAGACGGAACTCCGGTTGATATCATTCTCAATCCTTTATCAGTTGCTTCTAGGATGAATTTAGGGCAGATATTGGAAACGCATCTTGGTTTGGCTGCTAAAAAATTAGGCTATTGCGCTATTACTCCTTCATTGTCAGGAGCTAAGGAGGGAGATATTAAGCAAGAATTAAAAAATGCTGGCTACCCCGAAGATGGAAAATTAATCTTATTAGACCCAGAAACAGGCGAACCTTTTCCAGAAAAGATAACAGTTGGCTATATTTATATGATGAAACTGGCTCACATGGTGGAAGACAAAATACATATGCGCTCTATTGGTCCTTATTCCTTAATTACTCAACAGCCATTAGGAGGAAAAGCTCAGTTTGGAGGTCAGAGATTTGGAGAAATGGAAGTTTGGGCTTTAGAAGGTTATGGCGTTGCTTATACTCTTCAAGAAATGCTTACCATTAAATCCGATGACGTGGTAGGAAGAGCCAATGCCTATGAAGCTATTTTGAAAGGAGAAAAGATTAAAAATCCTAATATTCCTGCTTCTTTTAATTTGTTATTAGCTGAATTAAAAGCTCTTTCCTTGAATGTTATTATCAAAGGGAAGATAGAGGAAGATTAAAAATATGTTTGTTTCTGACTTAGAATCAATAAAAATTAAATTAGCTTCTGGAGAAGATGTTTTGGATTGGTCTTGTGGAGAAGTAACCAAACCTGAAACTATACACTACAGAACGCAAAGGCCAGAAAAGGATGGTTTGTTCTGCGAAAAGATTTTTGGTCCGACCAAGGACTACGAATGTTTTTGTGGAAAATACAAAAGAATAAGATATAAGGGAATAATCTGCGACCGTTGCGGAGTAGAAGTAACCAAGTCTTCAGTAAGAAGAGAAAGAATGGGGCATATTAAGCTAGCCACCCCAGTTTCTCACATTTGGTTTCTCAAGGGCATTCCTTCCAAAATCGGAATGGTTTTAGGAGTTTCTTTGAATAAAGTTGAAGAAGTGATTTATTTTATTTCCTATATTGTCACCAAGGTAGACGAAGATATTAAAGAAAAGATTTTAGCAGAAATTGAAGAAGAGTTTAAGAACAAAAGCAAAGACTTAAAAGGAGATGCTAAAAAGATAGAAGAGTTGAAACAAGCTAGAGAAAGAGCTAAACAAGAAGTTAACTCTATCAAGCCAATGGCAGTTTTAAGTGAAGTAGAATATCACCATCTTTCTCTAAAGTACGGAGAAATGTTTGAGGCTGGAACTGGAGCTGAGGTTATTAAAGAAATCTTCCAAAAAATTGATTTAGATGCTGAAGTTGAGAAAATGAATAAAGGGTTGGCAGAGAAGAAGACAGCTGAAGAAAAAAGAAACATCTTAAAAAGATTGAAGATTTTTCAAGAAATGAAACATGCTGGAGTAAGGCCAGAATGGATGTTTATTGATGTTTTGCCAGTATTACCTCCTGATTTAAGACCAATGGTTCAGTTAGATGGGGGAAGATATGCTTCTTCTGATTTAAATGATTTATACCGAAGAGTAATTAATAGGAACAACCGACTTAAATACTTGTTGGAAATAGGGGCACCGGATGTTATTGTTAGGAACGAAAAAAGAATGCTTCAAGAAGCGGTTGATGCCTTGATTGATAATAAAATGAGGAAAGGTACTACCACTCAGGCTAGTACTGGAGGGAAAAGATTGTTAAAAAGTTTGGCTGATATGCTTCAAGGAAAACAAGGAAGGTTTAGACAAAATCTTCTTGGTAAAAGAGTTGATTACTCGGGCCGAAGCGTTATTGTTGTTGGCCCTGATTTGAAATTAGACCAATGCGGAGTGCCTAAGAAAATGGCCTTGGAACTGTTTAAGCCCTTTGTTATTAAGAAGATACTAGAAAAAGAATGGGCCTATAATGTAAGAGGAGCGTCAAGGTTGATTGAAGAAGAAACAGACGAGATTTGGGAATGCTTGGAAGAAGTAGTTAAGGAAAAATTAGTTCTTCTCAACCGAGCTCCTACTTTGCATCGTTTAGGGGTGCAAGCCTTTCAGCCAATTTTGATTGAAGGAGAAGCTATTCGTCTTCATCCTTTGGTTTGTACTGCTTTTAATGCTGACTTTGATGGAGATCAGATGGCTATTCATCTTCCTTTGTCTGATGAAGCTCAAGTTGAAGCAAAAGAGAGAATGCTTTCCAGCGTCAATCTACTCAAACCTTCAACCGGAGACCCAATTATGATTCCTACTAAAGATATGATTCTTGGCTGCTATTATTTAACCAAGATTATTCTTGGACTAAACGGAGAAGGAAAGACCTTTAGCTCTTTTAAAGAAGTTTTGATTGCCTATAACCTAAAGAAAATTGATTTAAGGGCAAAGATAAAGGTCTTGAGAGAAGATGGAGAGTTTTTAGAGACTAGCGCCGGCCGAATAATTTTCAATGAGGTTTTACCTGAAGGGTTTGAGTTTCAAAATGAAACAATGGATTCAAAGAATATAAAGAAAGTGATTAATAAAATAGTGGATATTTACGGAAATAATTCGGCAGAAATATTGGATAAAATTAAGGATTTGGGATTCAAGTTTGCTACTAGGTCAGGCATTACTTGGGGCATGGATGATTTAACTGTTCCTGAGCAAAAGAAAGAATTGATAAAGCAAGCAGAAGAAAAAATAAGAGTGATTGACGATTATTACGAAAAGGGGCTTCTTTCTAGAGAAGAAAAAGCTAATCAAGTAATTGAAGTTTGGAAAAAAGTAAAAACAGAAATTGAAAAATTAGTTCCTTTAGCTATTTCTTCCCAAAGTCCGGTATTCTCAATTGTTGATTCTGGCTCTCGAGGTTCTTGGTCTCAACCAGTGCAGATGGCAGGAATGAAAGGATTAGTAGCTAATCCAGCTGGAAAAATTATTGAATTGGCCATTAAGAATTCTTTTAAAGAAGGTTTTGATGTTTTGGAATATTTTATCTCTACTCATGGAGCTAGAAAAGGGACAGCTGATACTGCCTTGAGAACATCTACTTCTGGATATTTAACTAGAAGACTAGTAGACGTGGCGCACGAAGTAATTGTCAATGAAGAAGATTGCGGGGATAAAGAAGGGGTGATTATGTCAAGAAAAGAAGCTGATGAGATAAACGAAGATTTTGTCCATAAAATTTATGGGCGAGTTTCTTTGGAAAAGATAATTGACCCAGAGACAAAAGAGGTTTTAGTTAAAAACGGAGAGATGATTGATTTAAAGAAAGCTCAGAGGATAAAAGAATTAAACATTTCTGAGGTAAGGGTACGTTCTCCTTTGACTTGCAGGTGCAAAAGAGGAATT
>CAZPGI010000014.1:0-12185 GCA_964586365.1 uncultured Candidatus Saccharibacteria bacterium | reverse complement strand
AGAGGAGGAGGAGGGTTGTTTGGCTCTGGAGCTTTGACTGGGAGCATTGGCGTGGTGACCATTAATCTTCCTCGAATAGGTTATTTATCAAAAACAAAAAAAGAGTTTTTTGAAAAATTAACTTCAATTATGGATATTGCCAAAGAAAGCTTGGAAATAAAAAGAAAAACCATTGAAAATTTTACTACCAAAGGTCTTTATCCTTATTCCCGTCATTATTTAGCTGGAGTGAAAAAAGCCAAAGGCCAGTATTTTGCTAATCATTTTTCCACAATTGGCTTGATAGGAATGAACGAAGCTTTAATTAATTTCTTAGGCGAAGATATCGGAACTAAGAAAGGCAGGCAGTTTGCTCTGGAAGTAATGGATTTGATGAGAGAAAGACTGGTTGATTACCAAAAAGAAACTGGAAATATTTACAATTTAGAAGCTACACCAGCCGAATCAACTGCTTATCGTCTAGCTCAAAAAGACAGAAAGCTTTATTCAGATATTATTACTGCTGGAACAAAGAAAGTTCCTTATTATACCAATTCTACTCAATTGCCGGTAAATTATACTGATGACATTTTTGAAAGTTTAAAATTGCAAGATGAGTTACAATGCAAATACACGGGAGGAACGGTGCAACATTTATTTTTAGGAGAAGAAGTTTCAGACATTGAAACAGTAAAGAACTTGATAAAAAAGGTTTTTGAAAAGAATCGTTTGCCCTACATCACTCTTACGCCGACTTTTTCTATCTGTCCTAGCCATGGTTATGTTTCTGGCAAGCATTTTACTTGCCCCAAATGCACGATTGAACAACCTTGCGAAGTTTATTCCAGAGTAGTGGGATATTTAAGACCAGTTTCTCAATGGAATGAAGGAAAACAGCAAGAGTTTAAAGAAAGAAAAGAATTCGATATTAAGCCATTTTTAGTTAAGACAGAAAAGAATTAATGACTATTGGTGGGCTTCAAAAAGTCACGCTTATTGATTACCCAGGCAAGGTTGCTTGCACAGTGTTTTTAAGCAGATGCAACTTCAGATGCCCTTTTTGCTATTCCCAAGAACTGGTTTTAGAAGAGGAGATTAAAAAACACCCTCAAATAGACTTAGAAGACTTTTTTTCTTTTTTAGAAGAAAGAAAAGGATTGCTTGATGCTTGCGTTGTTTGCGGAGGAGAGCCAACTCTGAATCCAGATTTAAATGATTTCCTGAAAAGAATAAAAGAAATGGGGTTTTTGGTTAAAATTGACACTAATGGCTATTTACCGGAAAAGCTGAAGGAATTAATTGACGAAAATCTAATTGACTATATTGCTATGGACATTAAAGCTCCTTTGATTAAGGAAAGGTATGGTCAAGCAACTGGCGTTGATATTGATTTGCAAAGAATTAAAACAAGCATTGAGTTGATAAAAAACTCTGGCTTGGATTATGAATTCAGAACAACTCTTGTTCCTGGAATCCATACTCCAGAAGATGTTGTTGCCATAGCTAAAGCTATTGGTCCGGCTAAAAGATATTTTCTTCAGAACTTTCACGGAGAAAAAGAAACAATTGATCCGTCTTTGGAAGGGAAAAAGCCTTTACCCGAAGAAGAGATAAAAGAAGCAATAAAAGAAGCCTCTTCTTTGTTTGAAGTTTGTAAATTAAGATAAGAAAATATGTTTCCCCTATATGACGAAAACCGCAGGAGAGGAAAAGCGCCTTTAATGACAATTACCTTAGTGCTTCTTAATGTTTTTTTCTTTTTTCTTTCTTATTCCAATCCTGACTTCTTTTTTAATACTTTTGCCTTTTCCTTTGATAATCTTTTTAATGGCCGTTTTTATACTGTTTTCAGCTCAATGTTTTTGCACCACGACTTGCTTCATCTTTTAAGTAATGTTTGGTTTCTTTGGGTTTTTGGAGAAAACTTAGAAAAAAGAATGGGGAGCTGGCGATTTCTTCTTTTTTATTTTCTTTGCGGCCTGGCCGCTGTCTTAACTTATGCTTTTACTGAAGACAGAAATGCGCTTTTAATTGGCGCTTCTGGAGCCATTGCCGGAGTAATGGGCGCTTATCTTGTTCTTTTTCCTGGCAATAAAATTAAGGCAGTGGTGCCTTTGGTGTTTTTTTGGACAACAATGTCAGTGCCGGTTTTTGTTTTTTTGCTGATTTGGTTTTTAACTCAAGTTTTTTCTTTGGGTTTATCTGATATGGTTGCTTATTCTTCTCATATTGGCGGATTTTTGTTTGGAGCAATAACAATAAAAAGGTTTGTATGGAGAAAGCGCTCTTAACCTTTATTGGCGGTATTGCTTTTGCTTCTTTTTTTAATCTTTCTCCTTTTGTTTTCTTAATTTTGGGATTAGCTTTAATAGCTGTTTGGTTTCCCAAAAAAGACATCTTTTTTTCTTTGGGCTTGGCTTTGTTTATTTTTGGTTTGTCTGCTTTTTATTTTCAATTTCGTTATTCTGTTTTAAAGAACAGCGAACCATTGGAAGATAATTCATCAGTTGCTTTAACTGGCCTTGTCTGTAAAGATCCGCAGCTAGATTACGATAAGCAAAAAATTACTATTTTAACCGAGGACAATAAAAAGATTTTGGTTTCTTTGCCAGTTTTTCCAGAATATGAGTTTGGAGATAAAGTGGAAATTAAAGGAAAATTAAGAAAGCCGGGAATGATTGATAATTTTGATTATGAAGGTTTTCTTTTAAAAGACGGAATAGTTGCTTACATGTCTTTTCCGGAAATAAGGCTGGTGGAAAAGAATCAGGGCAATAAATTGGTTGCCTCTATTTTTTCTTTTAAGAAAAAAATGGCCTCAGCCATGGAAAAGAACTTGTCTTTGGAAAAAGAAGCAATTTTAGAGGCAACAATTTTAGGGAATACTCTTAAAATGGGAAATGATTTAAAGCAAAGATTGAGTTTAAGCGGTTTGAGCCATGCCATTGCCATTTCCGGAGCCCATATTGTTCTTTTTGCTGGTATTGTTTTTGAGCTCCTTCTTTTTCTTGGTCTTTGGAAAAATCAGGCTTTGATTGTTTCTACTCTTTTTGTTCTTTTTTATGTTTTTTTTGTGGGCATGCCTGCTTCAGCTGTTCGAGCCGGTTTTATGGTCAGCCTTGTTTTCTTGGCTCAATTGGCAGGGAGGAGAATCTCTAGTTTAAAAGCTTTATTTATTGCTGGATTCTTGATTCTTTTATTTAATCCTTTAGCTTTAAGATATGACTTAGGATTTCAGCTTTCTTTTTGCGCTACTTTGGGAATAATTCTTTTCGGTCCAGTTTTTAATTATTGGTTTAAATCAGCAATAAAAAATAATTCCTTGAGAGAGGTTTTAGTAATGACTTTGGCTGCTCAAGTTTTTGTTCTGCCTATTTTATCTTTGAATTTTGGATATTTTTCTTTGGTTTCTCTTTTTTCCAATATTTTGGTTTTTCCAGTTCTGCCGATGATTATGGTTTTGGGCTTGTTGCTTCCTCTTTTAAATTTTATTTCTTCTTTTCTTGGCTGGTTAGTAGCAATGTTTTGTTCTTTATTTCTTTCTTATCTTCTTTTAGTAATTGATTTTTTCGCTTTTCTTCCTTTTGCCAAAGCAGAAACTCCTTTGTTTTTGTTTTTTCTTCTTTATTTTCCTTTGTTGTTTTTTCTATTCTTTCAAAAAAGAAAAGAGGAGTTGGAATTTTTTCTTTAATAGGGTATAATTTAAAACATGAGTAAAAAAGCTTGGATTATTTCTGTCAATATGGGTTACGGCCACCAAAGAACAGCCATGGCTTTGAGAGATTTGGCTTTTCAGGGAAAGATTATTAATGCCAATGATTATGAAGGAATGCCTCAAGCTGACAAAAACATTTGGGAAAGCTCGCGCCGTTTTTATGAATTTGTTTCTAGGTTTAAAAAAGTTCCTTTTTTGGGCAATGTTCTTTTTTCTTTGTTTAATACTACTCAGCAGATAAAAGATTTTTATCCTAAAAGAGATTTATCTCATTCTAATTTTACTCAAAGAGGAACTTATCCTCTTTTCAAAAAAGGCTGGGGAGAGCATCTTATCAAAAAATTAGCCAAAGATGGAGAGAGGCCCTTGATTGCTACTTTTTACAATCCAGCTTTTATGGCTGAATACTTTAATTATCCGGGAGACATTTATTGTGTTGTTTGTGATGCTGATATTTCTAGGTCTTGGGCTCCTTTGCGTCCTCAGCAAAGTAGAATTAAATACTTTGCTCCAACTCAAAGAGTGGTAGAGAGATTAAAACTTTACGGAGTGAGAGAAGAGAATGTTTTTTTGACTGGCTATCCTTTACCTTTGGAAATTATTGGAAAAAGACTGGAAATAGTGAAAGAAGACTTAAAACAAAGAATTGTTAATCTTGACCCTTGGCTGGCTTATCAAAAGAAATATGGAACAATAATCAAGGAAAAAATAGGAGAGCTTCCTTCAAAAGCAGACCGGCCGTTGACCGTAATGTTTGCTGTGGGCGGAGCAGGGGCGCAGAAAGAAATCGGAATTCAACTTTTAAAACAATTCAGAGACAATATTGCCAATAGAGAGATAAAGATTATTTTAGTGGCAGGAATTAAGGAGAAAATTAAGGAATACTTTGAAACTGAAATTGATAAATTGAAAATCAATACTTCCTCAGGAATGGTGGAAATAATCTTTGAAGAAACTTTTGAGGAGTATTTTGATAGTTTTAATTCAGCCTTGAGAAGAACTGATATTCTTTGGACAAAACCGAGCGAACTTTCTTTTTATTCTGCTTTGGGCTTGCCTATTATTATTGCTCCTACTATTGGTTCGCAAGAAGAATATAATCGAGCCTGGTTGCTTAGTTCTGGTTTTGGAGTTGAGGAAGAAAGGGTTGAGTTTGTCAAAGATTGGCTTTTTGACTGGTTGAGAGACGGCCGTTTGGCAGAAATGGCTATGCAGGGTTTTATTAAAGGAGAACAATTAGGAGCTTTTAAAATTAAGAACATTATTGAAAAATGACTTGGTTAATAGTTGCTATTCTTGGTTATCTTTTTTTTGCTCTGGCTTCCTTGGGAGATAAGATTCTTTTAAAACAGACTCCTAAGCCAAAGCTTTATGCTTTTTATGTTGGCTTTTTGAACATTTTAGCTGTTTTTTTAATACCTTTTGTTGATTTCCGCTTGCCTTCTTCTTTTAGTGTTTGGCGTTGGATAATTTTAGATGGCATAGTTTATCTTTGGGGTCTTTATATTCTTTTTAAAGCTTTGGATAAATACGAGGTTTCTCGGGTAATGCCCATGATCGGAGCTTTTCAGCCCATCTTTGTCTTTATTCTGACTTGGTTTTTTTGGCCTACTAGTCAAGCAAACTTAACGTCAGCTGATTTTCTGGGATTCTTTCTGCTTTTTCTAGGAGGAATAGTAATAATTGTGGAAAAGAATTATGAATTAAGCAAAGACAGCTTTTTGCTTTCTTCTTTTGCTTCTCTTTTATTTTCTCTAGATTTTATTTTCTTAAAATTGGTTTTATTAGATTTGCCCTTTTTCTCTGGTTTTATCTTGGTTAGAGTAATGAGCGCAATTTTTGCTCTTTTCTTGCTTTTGGACAAAGAAGCAAGAAAAGACATGCTTAATCAACCTAAACAAGAAGTAGGCCTTATCTTCATTCTTACTCAAGCAGCTGGAGGGTTGGCTACTGTTCTTCAGTCATTGGCTATTGCTTTAGTGCCAGTGGCTTATCTGGCCATAGTTAACGCCTTAAAAGGCATTCAATATGTTTTTCTTTTCCTTTTAACTATTCTTTTTTCCTATTATCTTCCCTCATATTTAAAAGAAACATTGTCTAAGAAGGCTTTGGTTCAAAAAATATCAGCCATTTTTTTAATCAGCTTGGGCTTGGTGATACTTGTGCTTTATGGAAGTAATCCGGGTTTGTAAAAGTGTTCTTTTTAGTGTATTATGTTTTGTGTATGAGAACGATAGTTAAATGTATGCTCTGGATAATTCTTTTTATTGTTTTGGTTTTTTTTGCCTATTTTTTTATTGGCAGTTCTAAACCAGCTGAAAAAGTAAACTGGGGAGTTAATTTTTCTTTAAAGCAGACTGATTTTTTGGGTTTAGATGACCGAGAAGCTTATCTCGCTATTTTAAATGATTTAAAAGCCAAAAGAGTGAAAATTTCTGTGCATTGGGATTTACTGGAAAAGAAAGATGATAAATTTGATTTTTCTGAGCTGGATTGGCAAATAGCTGAAGCAGAAAAAAGAAATGTTCAAGTGGTTTTAGCTGTAGGCATGAGAACACCACGCTGGCCAGAATGCCATATTCCTAACTGGGCTATTAATATGAGCAAAGAAGAACAGCAGGAGAACATTTTGGAAATGATTGACCAGATAGTGATGAGGTATAAAGATTCTCCATCTTTGGCCGGCTGGCAGGTGGAGAATGAATCTTTCCTTAATTTTGGCGCTTGTCCTTGGTCTGATGCCAATTTTCTAAAAAAAGAAGTAAGCTTTATTAAAGAACGCGATAATAAACATCAAGTGATTATTACTGAAAGCGGAGAGCTTTCTTTGTGGTTGAAATCAGCTACTCTTGGAGATATAGTAGGAGTGACTACTTATAAAAAGGTTTGGCAAGACCAGCTTAATTTCTATTTTACCTACCATTTGCCTCCTGTTTTTTATCAGCGTCGGGCAGAAATTGTCCGTAATGTTTTCAAAAAAGATGTTATTGGGGTAGAATTGCAGGCCGAACCTTGGTGCCAGCAATCAATTATCAATGCTTCTCTTTATGAACAGATGACTACTCTTGATTTAAATCAGTTTTACAAAAATGTGGAGTTTGCCAAAAAAACAGGAATTAACACTTTCTATTTCTGGGGAGCTGAATGGTGGTATTGGATGAAGGTTAAACAAAATCATCCAGAGTTTTGGGAAGCAGCTAAAAAAATAATCCAGGAATAATATGTTGAGCATTATCATACCAACCTTAAATGAAGAAAAGAATCTTTCTTTGCTTTTGTCCTCTCTTAAAGAAGAAAAAGGAGATTGGGAGATTATTATTGCTGATGCTGGTTCTACTGATAAAACTTTGAAAGTTGCTGAAGACTTTGGTTGTATAATTACTGAAGGAGGATTGCCAGCTGAAGGCAGGAATAAAGGAGCTTTAAAGGCCAGAGGAGATATTTTCCTTTTTTTGGACGCTGACTTGAAATTATCTCCAAGATTTGCTAAAAATTCATTAGAAGAGTTTAAAGCAAGAAATTTGGCTGTTGCTTCTTTTGCCCTTTTACCCATTAAGAACAATTTTTATCTTAACCCATTGACCTTGAACCTTTTTTACAATTTTCCTCAGAGAATCTTGCAAAAAGTATTTCCTTTGGGAGCAATGGGTATAATGGTAAAAAGAGATATTTTTGAAAAAGTTAAAGGTTTTGACCCAAGTATTAAATTGTCGGAAGACCATTGTTTTATTCAAGCTGCAGCCAAGCTAGGAAAGTTTGGAATAATTCGTTCAGCTAAAATATATATGCCAGCAAGGCGGTTTGAAAAAGACGGCTATTGGCAAACAGCTTTTAAATATCTTCTTTGTGGTTTGCATATGATGTTTTTGGGTCCTGTGCGGTCAGATAAGTTTAATTATCAATTTGGGCATTATGATAAATAAAAATATGAACATTTATCAACTTCCTACAATTGAAATAAAAAATCTTAAAACTCCGAAAACAAAGAAATTGTTTAAACCAGGCCAAAGAAAAGGAATTCAATTCTGGGTCCTTTTGTTTTTCTTTATTGGTGTGCTGGTTGGTTTTTCTTTTACCTACTATCTTTATTATGATTTAAAGCAAGAAATAGTTAAAGCTGGAGTGCCCTTAACTATTGTTGAAGAAAAGAATAATGTTAGTCAGCAATATGTTCCTCAGACAACCGAAGAAGAGCGGGTAATAAAAGTAGTTAAAGAAGCTTATCCTTCGGTTGTAAGCATTATTATCACCAAAGACATTCCTAAATATGATTTTTTTGGATTTTTTCAAGGAAGCGAAAAAGCAAAAGTTGGAGCAGGGAGTGGGTTTATTGTCTCTTCTGACGGTATGATTTTAACCAATAAACATGTAGTGGCAGACGAGGATGCAGAATATACAGTAATTACTAATGATAATAAAAAGTATCCGGCCGAAGTTTTGGCTCGTGACCCAGTTCAAGACATTGCTATTATTAAAATTGAAGGTTCTGGTTTCAAGCCTCTGAAGTTAGGAAGCGTGGAGAACGTGCAGATTGGCCAAACGGTTATTGCTATTGGTAATGCCTTAGGAGAGTTTCAAAATACGGTTTCAGTGGGCGTAATCTCTGGATTAAATAGGACAATTACAGCTTCTGGTCAAGGAATGGTTGAGACCTTGGAAGACACTATTCAAACTGACGCAGCCATTAATCAAGGCAATTCAGGCGGACCACTTTTGAATTTATCCGGAGAAGTAATAGGCATCAATACAGCCGTTGATCTTTCTGGAGAAAATCTTGGTTTTGCCATTTCTATTGACAAAGCGATTAAAGGAATTGAACAAGTAAAAACAATAGGAAGAATTTCTTATCCTTTTTTAGGAGTAAGATATCTCTTAATTGACGAAGATTTGGCTGCAGAAGAAAACTTGCCTGTTTCTTATGGTGCTTGGCTGGTTGATGGTGATGATGCTTCTCAGTCAGCTGTTGCTACTGGCTCTCCAGCGGCAAGGGCTGGTTTAATGAAAGGAGATATTATTTTGGAGATAAATGGAGAAAAGATAACAAAAAGCAACTCGTTGGCTAAAATTATTTCTCGCTATTCTCCTGGAGAAACAATTACTTTAAAGATTTTAAGAAACAAACAGGAGATTATTAAAAATGTTGTTTTAGGCGAATGGAAATAAAATGAACTCTGACCTTGAAGAAATAAAAGCCAGACTGGATATTGTTGATGTAATCTCCAGCTATATTAAGTTAGAGAAATCAGGAGTTAATTACCGTGCCCGCTGTCCTTTTCATGAAGAAAAGACTCCTTCATTTTTTGTTTCTCCTTCGCGTCAACTTTGGCATTGTTTTGGCGGTTGCAATGAAGGAGGAGACATTTTTAAGTTTGTTATGAAGATAGAGGGAGTGGAGTTTATTGATGCCTTGAAAATGTTAGCTGATAGAGCGGGGGTTCAGTTAAAGCAAAGCAAAGAATGGAAAAAGATAAAAAGTGAAAGGCAGACGCTGCTGGAAATTAATAATCAGGCGAGCAAGTTTTACGAGTTTCAGTTGGAAAAGAGCAAAAAAGGACAAGAAGCCAGAGACTATTTATTGAAAAGAGGATTAAAGGAGGAGACGATTAAAAAATGGCGTTTGGGTTATGCGCCTGATAGTTGGCAGAGCTTATCAGATTTTCTTATCGGCAAAGGATACGACCGTGAGGATTTACTGAAAGCTGGTTTAATTGTTAAAAAAGAAGAAGGTAAAACTTTTGATCGTTTCCGAGGCAGGATTATGTTCCCAATCACTGGTTTTAATTCAGAGATAATTGGTTTTACTGGAAGGATTTTTGGCAGAGATGAGGCCAAGTATTTAAATACTCCAGCCACATTGCTTTACGATAAAAGCAGGGCTCTTTACGGAATAGATAAGGCGAAATTGGAAATTAGGAGAAAAGATTGTTGTGTTTTAGTTGAGGGCAATGTTGATTGTCTAATGTCGCATCAAGCTGGAGTGGAAAACTGCTTGGCTGTTTCCGGAACAGCCTTGACCCCTTTTCATTTAAACATTATTAAGAGATATTCTAATAACCTTGTTTTGGCTTTTGACATGGATTCAGCTGGCAGAAAAGCAACAGAAAGAGCCATTGATTTAGCGGCAAAGGCTGGGTTTGGAATAAAAGTGGTTCCGCAGGTGCAAGACAAGGACCCAGCTGATATTATCTTAAAACAAGGAGAAGAAGAGTGGAGGCAAATGGTTGAAGGAGCAAAACCAATAGCCGAGTTTTTCTTTAATTTAGCGGTTGAGGGGAAGAACCTTGATTTAATTGAGGACAAGAAAAAAGCTTTAAAAGAGTTTTTACCTAAAGTGAAGAAAATGGAAAACAAAGTAGAACAATCTTTTTGGGTGGAGAAATTGGCTTCTGTTTTGAAAAGTAAAGAAGAGGATATTCAGGTAGAGCTTAATAAATTAAAGAATCAAAAAGAAAAAGATAAAGAAGAAGAGATTTTGGCTGGTAAAAAGACAAGACGGGAGATGCTGGAAGAAAAAGTTTTGGCTTTGGTCCTTAAAGACAGAAAGCGAATAGGCTTGATTAAAGACTTTTCTTTATTCTCTTCTTTGAGTAAAGATATTTTAGAGAGGATAAAGACAAACGAAGATATTTCTTTTGAAGAGCTTAAAGAATCATTAAAAGAATCTGAAGACTTTTTAAACTATTTATTTCTTTTATCTGAATCTTTAAATGAGTCAGAAGAAGAGGAGGAGTTAAAAAAATGCCTTGTTGAATTAGAAGATCTTGTCAGGAAAGAGAAGCAGAAAGAATTACAATTGCAAATTAAGGATTTGGAAAAAAGAGGAGAGTTTGATAAAGTAAAAAAACTTTTAGAAGAGTTTAAAAGTTTAATTAAAAAAGATGACTATGAAGAAAAAAACTAGGGTTTCTAAAAAAACTAAGAAGAAAACAGTAAAGAGAAAGACAGCGGCAAAAAGAAAGAAAAAGACTGTTGTCTCTGAAGAAAAATTGGAAGAACTGATAAAGAAAACAAAAGGTAGAGGTTTTGCTACTTTTGCAGAGATTCTTTCGTTTTTTCCTAATATTGAGGACAATATCGTTGAAGTGGAAAATATGTTTTCTCGTTTGGAAAAAGAGGGTATTGAGTTAAAAGACTCAAGAGGGTATTTGGATTTTGATGAAAAAACTCCTAAGAAGAAAAAGGGTTTTGCGTCAGGAAAGATTGATTCGGTTCAATCTTACTTAAGAGAGATTGGAAAGATTCCTCCGATTACAGCCAGAGAGGAGAAAGAGCTGGCTAAAAAGATAGAAAAAGGAGACGAAGAGGCAAAGAGGAAATTGGCTGAGGCTAATTTAAGATTGGTTGTTTCTATTGCGAAGAAATACATAGGACGTTCTCCCAACCTTACTTTGTTAGATTTAATTCAAGAAGGTAATTTAGGATTATTCCGAGCAGTAGAAAAGTTTGATTGGAGAAAGGGGTATAAGTTTTCTACTTATGCTACTTGGTGGATAAGACAAACTATTACTAGAGCTTTGGCTGATCAGGCTAGAACCATTAGGATTCCTGTTCACATGATTGAAACTTTAAGCAGATATACTCAGGCAAAGAGAAGATTATTGCAGGATTTGGATAGAGAGCCGTTAGACGAGGAAATTGCTGCTGAGATGGGTTTGGAAGTTGCTAAAGTAAGGCACTTGGAAAAAATTGCTCAAAAAGCAGTTTCTTTAGAGACGCCAGTAGGAGAAGATGAGAAAGATAGTGTTTTGGGAGAGTTTATCAAAGATGAAAAAATAGAATCTCCGTCTGCTCAAGCTAGCCGACAACTTTTAAGAGAGCATTTGGAAGAGATATTTAATGATTTAACAGAGAGAGAAAGGAAAATATTGTCAATGAGGTTTGGTTTGGAAGATGGAGTATTGCATACATTAGAAGAAGTAGGGCAGGAATTTGATGTAACAAGAGAAAGAATTAGACAAATTGAGGCTAAGGCGATTGAAAAGATAAGGCAGCATAAAGACGTTAAGAAATTAACTGGCTATTAAGATTGCAAAAAAGTGAAAATTGGTATATATCTTAATTATTCCGGCGTGGCGCAATGGTAGCGCGGATGCCTGTTAAGCATTAGGTTGTAGGTTCGAATCCTACCGCCGGAGCAAAGTTTGCCGATACGAACTCAAAATTTTCAGACGAACTTGATTGTTCTCCCAGCCCCGCCAAAGGCGGGGCTGGGAGAGCGAACACTCTCGTCTTTAAAAAATGAGTTCGTATCTAGTTTTTTGGCTCCCAATTTAAATTCCGCTCAAACTTTTAAAATCATTTTACCAAATCTGATTCACAAATCCAAGAAGCGAAACCTGTACTGACCAGCTGTCAGCCACCGCAATGCGGCGGCCTGCCCCGCAAAAATTTTGCTTTACATTTTTGATTTCGCGTACCCCCTAAAAAATTTCAATTAATTAAGGAAAAGTAAAATTTTCTGTTCGGCTCCGCGCTTCACGAGGTATTCTAT
>CAZPGI010000013.1:0-13971 GCA_964586365.1 uncultured Candidatus Saccharibacteria bacterium | reverse complement strand
TCTACCACAGGCGTTGAGTTTTGAGGAGAGTTGCCCTTTGTACGAGAGGATCAGGATGAACTAACCTCTGGTGTATCAGTTGTCGCGCCAGCGGCATCGCTGAGTAGCTATGTTAGGACAGGATAAGAGCTGAAAGCATCTAAGCTCGAAGCCTCCTCCAAGATTAGAACTTTTACCCAGGTTAAAGATGATGACCTTGATAGGGCGCAGGTGTAAGCTCTGTGAGGAGTTGAGCCGAGCGCTACTAATTGGGTTAAAAAATCTTTTTTTGGCTAGCAATTAATAGCTTTATTCTTCAAGCTCCTTTTTGTTTTTAATATGGGGGTAATACTGGAAGTGCTCCACCCGATACCATTCCGAACTCGGAAGTGAAATCTTCCTAGGCCGATGATAGTGGTTTCCGCGAAAGTAGGTTGCCCCCGTATTAAAGATTGAAAGGAGTTTTTGTTTGCTTTTTTTAATGGATTTAATATAATGAGAGAATGATTCGAAATCTTATCAAAAAAAGAGTGTTATTTTTAATTATTCTTTTAATTGTTTTTGCTGTTTTGGCAGTTTTCTCCAATCAAATTAAAAGCTTTTTTTATAGTAAATCAGTTAATCTGCAAACAATGTTCTGGCACGCTGGTCAATCTCGGAAAACAGATGAAAGAATAAAAGAGCTTACTGAAGAAAATCAGAAACTTTTATCCCTGTTAGCTGACCTAGAAGAAACTAAAGAAGAAAACAAGTTTCTCCGTCAAGCTCTGGATTTAGGAACGAATAAAGATTTTGATTTGATTTTAGCCCAAGCAACAGCTAAAAATGTTTTTACTTTTAAGGGGGTTGTTTTTGAGGACTCTATTTTAATCAATAAAGGAAAGAATGATGGAGTAAGAAAAGATTTTCCAGTAATCCTGGCTGATAAAATTTTAATTGGTAAAGTTACTGATGTCTATGATTCTTTTTCGCGAGTTGCTTTAACTACTAATAAAGATAGCGCTATTGATGTTGAAGTTCAGGGCGCTGGTCTTTTTGCTTTAGCTAAAGGACAAGGTAATTTAAAAATAGCTTTAGACTTGTTTCCTAAAGATAAAGAATTAAATGAAGGAACATTGGTTTATACTAGTGCTTTAGGGGGAATTTATCCTCCAGGGCTGGTAGTGGGGCAGATTAAAAATGTTAAAAAGGCGGATAATGAAGCTTTTATTCAAGCCGATATTGAGCCAGCTTTTAATCTAAGCCAATTGGACCGAGTTTTTATTATCAAAACAGCAAGAATAATTAATGATTAAGAGCTTTTTTAAAATATTGTTTTGGACTTTTCTTCTTTTTCTTTTGTATTTTTTTCAAATGAGCTTTTTACCTTTTTTCAGCATCATTGAAATTAATTTTGCTGCGCTTTTGGTTTTATTGATAAACATATTTGAAGACCCAAAATCAAACATCGGAATATATTGTGCTTTTTTGGTTGGTTTTCTTTCTGATATTTTTTCTCCTTTTTACTTTGGTTCAATTGCTTTGTTTTTAGTTTCTTTATCCATTTTGATAAAATTCTTTTTATTAAGATATGTTAGGATTCCCTAAAAAAACTTTAAAAGTTAAAAGACGGGGCAGAGAAATAGAGGCAGACGATATTTTTTTAGACGCTTTGGCGAAAAAAAAGGACAAGTATTATGAGAGAATGGAGACTGCTTTGTCTAATAGAAATTTCCGCTTAATGTCTTTTGCTTTTGGATTCATTATTCTTGTTTTCCTTTTTACTTCTTTTTATTATCAAATAATTCAAGGGGCGTATTATTCGGAAAAAGCTAGTAGAAATAAATTTGTTTTTAAAGAAGTAGAGGCTCAGCGGGGAATAATTTATGACCGTAACTTTAAACAATTAGTTTCCAATGCACAAAGCTTTGATTTGGTTTGCAATTTGGATTTATTTCCCAAAGATGAAACAGCTAAAGAAAGAGAAGAAATTGAAGCAGTCAATATTCTGAACATGCCTTTAAATGAATTGAAAGCAATGATTGCGAAGAAAGAAGAGGAAGGCAAAAAAGAATTTACCGTAGCTTTTGATTTGGATAAGGACAAAGTGATTGTTTTCAGAGCAAGAGAAAACGATTTTAAAGCTTTTTCCATTAAAAAGAATCAAAAAAGAGAATATGTTTTTGGGCCAAATTTCGCTCATATTCTTGGTTATGTTTCTAGAGTTGATGAAGAAGGAGGAGCAGGTATTGAAAAGTATTACAACGAAGAATTAAAAGAGACAGCTGGAATTATTGAAACTGAAAAAGATGTCTATGGCAATGTTATAAAAGAAGAAATGAAACGAGTTCCGGAATCAGGGAAAAATGTTGTTCTCAACATTGATATGGATTTGCAGGAAAAAGCGGCTGAGATTATGGCACCAGTGCTTAAGGATTCGGGAGCTAAATCAGGTACAGTTATTGTGATGGACCCAAACAGCGGAGCTATTTTGACCATGCTTACTCTTCCTTCGTACGATAATAATGCTTTTTCAAAAAATCTGACTGAAGAAGAGTATCAAAAAATGCTAAACGACCAAAGTATATCTTTTTTCAATCGGGCTCTTGCTGGAGAATATGCCATTGGTTCAACAGTTAAACCATTTATTGCTGCCGGAGCTTTAAAAGAAGGAATCATTACTCCAGAAACAATTATTTATTGCCAAGGAGGAATTGCTTTAAAGGATGGGACGTTTAAGAATGATTGGAAAGCGCATGGCTATGTTGATTTAAAAAAAGCTATTGCTGAATCTTGCGATGTCTTTTTTTACACCATTAGCGGAGGCTATGGCAACATCAAAGGATTGGGAGTGGAAAAGATTGATAGTTACCTTGATTTATTTGGTTTTGGAAAAACAACAGGAATTGATTTAGAGGGAGAAACATCTGGCTTTATTCCTAGTCCAGAGTGGAAAAAAGAAAAGATAGGTTATAGTTGGTATCCAGGCGATACTTACAATATCTCCATTGGCCAGGGTTATCTAAAAGCCACACCCTTACAATTAGCTGTTGCTTATTCTACCATTGCTAACGGCGGGAAAATAGTTAAGCCACAATTAGTTAAAAGCATTGTTGACCAAAACAATAATGTGATAAAAGAATTTGCTCCAGAGATAATAAAAGAAGGAATTATGGAAGACAGCTTTTTAAAAGCAGTTAGAGAAGGAATGAGGGAAACTGTTCTTTCTCCTGTAGGCACAGCTCATTCTTTAAGTTATTTAGCTGTTACTTCAGCAGCTAAAAGCGGAACAGCAGAAACTTCAAAACCCAATGTTTACCATAATCTTTTAACTGTTTTTGCTCCTTATGAAAAGCCGGAAATAGTTATTTCTGCCATAATTGAAAGCGTGCCTTATGAGAAATTACTGGTCAATGTTATTGTCAGAGAGCTTCTTTCCTATTATTTCAGCCGGGGGTATTGATTTGTTCTTAAGATATGATATATTAGGGGAATAATAATCATGGAAAGAAATTACATCACTCAAGAAGGGCTGGATAAGCTCAAAAAAGAATTGGAAAGGCTGAAGAAAGAAGAAAGGAATAAAGTGGCTGAACAGCTGAAAGAAGCAATTTCTTTTGGTGATTTATCAGAGAATGCTGCTTATGATGAAGCTAAAGAAAACCAAGCTTTTCTAGAGGGGAAAATAGCAGAATTAGAGAAGCTTATTAATGCTGCCCATATAATTAAAAAAGAAGATGTTCACAACGGCTGGGTACAAATTGGTTCTTTAGTTGCTTTGTCTGATGGGATAAACGAGCAATGCTTTGAAATAGTAGGAGAAGAAGAAGCTAATCCTTTGGAAAATAGACTTTCTTTCAAATCTCCTCTAGGCCAAGCCCTTTTAAATAAGCCTAAAGGAGCAGAAGTAGAGATAAAGACGCCTAAGGGTATTATTAAGTACAAGATTTTAAAAATTGAATAATATGCCAGTGTCTGAGGAAATCAGGAAAAACAGGATTAAAAAAAGGCAAAAGCTTGAGAATCTTGGTTTTCCTTCTTATCCTATTAGTGTTAAAAGAACTCATCAAATCAGTGAGGTTTTAAGCAATTTTAATAAAATAAAAAAGCAAGAAGTAATTTTAGTGGGAAGAATAAGAACAATGAGGTCTCATGGTTCTTTAACTTTTTTTGATTTTGAGGATGGAACAGGTAGAATCCAGGCAATGTTTGCCAAAGATAAAATAGGGGAAAAGAACTACCAGTTTTTTCTTGAATATTTTGATGTTGGTGATTTTATTGAAGTAAAAGGTTTTCTCTTTAAAACAAAAAGGGGAGAGAAAACTATTGAAGGCAGAGATTTTAAAATGATTGCTAAAAGCTTAAGGCCATTGCCTGAAAAATGGCATGGACTGAAAGATATTGAAGAAAGGTATAGAAAAAGATACCTTGATTTAATTTTTTCTCCAGAAGTTAGGAAAAAGCTTGAAATGCGCTCAACTTTAATTAAGGAAATAAGGAAATTTCTTGACCAAAAAGGATTCTTAGAGGTAGAAACTCCTATCTTGCAGACAATTTATGGAGGAGCTCGAGCCAAGCCTTTTAAAACCCATCTTAATGCTTTGGATATGGATTTGTTTTTAAGAATTTCTCCAGAATTGTATTTAAAGAGATTACTTGTCGGAGGGTTTGAAAAGGTTTATGAAATAGGCAAGTGTTTTAGAAATGAAGGAGTGGACAAGCTTCATAACCCTGATTTTACTATGCTAGAGTTTTATTGGGCTTATGCTGATTACAAACAACTGATGAAACTAACTGAAGAAATGTTTGGAGCTATCTTGAAAAACACTTTAAAGAAAACAGAGATTGAATATCAGGGGCAGAAAATCAGTTTTAAAAAACCCTGGGAAAGGATTGAGTTTTTTGCTTTGCTGGAAAAATATACAGACATCAAATATGAGGAAATAAATGAAATAGCTTTGGCCAATAAAGCTAAAGAATTGGGCATTGAAATACCTAAAGGAACCGATAAGGCTAATATCGCTGATGAGATTTACAAAAAATATTGCCGACCAAAAATAGTTCAACCAACTTTTGTTACCCACCATCCTTATGGCTTTCAACCTTTGGCTAAAAATATTGATTCTCAAAAATTGGCCAGTTTTCAAGCAATAGTTGGCGGAGCAGAAATTATTAATGCTTTTTCTGAATTAAATGACCCAATAGAGCAAGAGAAAAGATTTAAAGAACAAGAAAAAATGTTTAAAGGAGGGTTTGAAGAAGCCCAAAGGTCTGATAAAGAGTTTGTTGAGGCCTTAGAATATGGCATGCCTCCAGCTGCTGGTTTTGGTATGGGTATTGACCGTCTAGTTTCTATTCTTACTGATTCAGATTCTTTGAGAGAGGTTATTCTTTTTCCTTTGATGAAGCCAAGGGAATAAAAAAAAGAGCCCCTATTTTTAAATAAAGAGGCTGAGGAAGAAGAGGCGGATTAGGGCTCGAGAAAGCCAGACGAGGAAGAACCATAGTAGTAGTAGAACGCTGAGTGAGGCAACGATAATGATAGCTGCTTGAAAGTTTCCTTCTGAATTTTTTTGGAGTAATCTCCAACCAATAATAACTCCTGCACAACCAAGAGGTATGGTTATTACCACGTCTCCGCCAATTAAAGCCGTTATAACCAGGAAGATTCCTGAAATTATGCCAATGCCAGCAATGATAATGATAATCAAATCGGCCAATTTGGTTAGATTTGATTTTTTGAGGAATCGGGAAAGTCCTGATTCTACCATTTCTTCTGTTGACCATACAGTGAGTTCTTTCCAGCCGATATAGCCGGCAAGAACGCCCACCACTATGCCAATAACGGCATTAATGATTTCAAAGGGCATATTTTAATAATACTATGATTTTTGTAATTGTCAAGATTGATTTTGACAAATATTTTTTCTTTTGGTATAAAAAAGCAGCCCTTTAAAATTGGGGTGATAGAAAATGATAAGCGTTGAAAAGATTTTCAAGGAAAGAAAAGCTTGCTGGGTCCATAGTGGCGATCCGGCAGAGCCCCATGTGGAATTAACCAGTGGGCTGTGTAGCAATGCTTACTTCAATTGCTCACGAATTTTATCCGACCCAATTCTGGTAGAAGAATTGGCTAGGCTATTGTGTAGCAAATTAAAGCAAGCGGGAATAGAAGATTCTTTTCCTGACTGGGTAGTTGGTTCTGCTTATGGAGCCATTACTTTTTCTTATGAAGTGGCGAAGCAGTTAGGAACAGAACATGCTTTTACTGAAAAAACTTCTCAACCTCACCAAATGTCTTTTAAAAGAATAGAAATTCCTAAGGGTTCTTTAATTCTGGAGATAGAAGACATTATTACTACATTTACAACAGTAAGGGCGGTGAAAGAAGCGATTGTCCGTGACAATCCTTATCCAGTAGAGTTTTTCCCTCTGGTAGGAACTATTATTTATCGGCCAGCAAAGTTTGATAAAAACAGCTGTCAAGTTGTTGCTTTGATGAAAAAGCTGGTTTGGTCTAGTTCGCCAAGCGAGTGTCCGCTTTGTCAAATGGGCTCTCCCCGTTATCGTCCCAAGGAGATGTGGGATAAATTCATTGAAAACAGGTGATTAATTTCGCCTTGTTTTTTTGTTTTTAATCTGTTATTATATTCTTAATAATTATTAATTTATTAAAAATATGCTGGACATTAAGTTCATAAGGGAAAATCCTGAAAAAATTAAAGAAGCTTGTCAAAAGAAAAAGATTGATTTTGATATTGAACATTTTTTGAAAATTGATGAAAAGAGAAGGGAATTGTTGAAATCTTTGGAAGAGCTCAATGCGATTAAAAATCAAGCCAACAAAAGGGTTCAATTGGCTCAGAGCGAAGAAGAGAAGAAAGATATTATTTGCCAGATGCAGGAGCTGGATAGAAACTCTGACCTTAAAGAAAAAGAGTTTAAGGAAATTGATAAGGAGTTTAAAGAGTTAATGCTTTTAATCCCTAACATTCCTGATGATTCTGTGCCAGTAGGAGATTCTGATTTAGATAATGCGGAGATCAGAAAATGGGGGAAAAGACCTAACTTTAAGTTTGAAATTAAAGACCATATTCAATTAGCCAAGGATTTAGATTTAATTGATTTTGAAAGAGGGACAAAAGTAGTTGGATTTAGAGGATATTTTCTCAAAAGAGAAGCAGTTCTTTTATGTTTTGCTATTTGGCAATACACCTTAGACCTTTTAAAGAAAAAAGGGTTTATGCCAATAATCGCTCCTTCTTTAGTTAAAGAAAGCGCTTTAATCGGAACTGGCTATCTTCCTCAACAAAAAGATGAGGTTTATTCTGTTGGTGAAGGAATGTATCTTGCTGGTACAGCTGAAGTTCCTTTAATGAGCTATCATGCTAATGAAATTTTAGAAGAAAAAGATTTGCCCTTGAAATACTTGGGTTTTTCTCCTTGTTTTAGAACTGAGATTGGCAGTTATGGTAAAGATACGCAAGGCATTTTAAGAGTTCATGAATTTATGAAATTAGAGCAAATTGTTATTTGTCAAAATAGTAAGGAAGAATCAGTAAAACTTCATGAAGAAATTACAAAAAATGCAGAAGAAATTCTTCAAGGGCTGGAGATTCCTTACCGAGTAGTTGTGAATTGCACTGGAGATTTGGGGTTAGGACAAATTAAAAAATATGATATTGAATGCTGGGTTCCTTCGCAAAATCGCTATCGGGAAACTCATTCTTCATCCTATTTTTTTGATTATCAAGCTAGAAGATTAAACATTCGCTACAAAACAAAAGAGGGGGAAATTAAGTTCGTTCATTCTCTTAACAATACAGGCATTGCTACACCGAGAATTCTTATTCCTCTTTTGGAGAATAATCAACAGAAAGATGGAAGCGTCAGACTTCCCAAGGCTTTGTATCAATACCTTGGTTTTAAAGAGATAAGGAGAAAATGATAATGGTTGAATTAAGAGAAAAAAAAGTAAAAGTCTGGAAAAAGGAAACGAGATACAGGGTGGTTGGTCAAAGCAAACAAAAGATCTTAATTTTGCATGGTTGGGGTGCTACTTCTTATTCGTGGAGAAATGTTTCTTATGCTTTGGCAGAAAAAGGATTTGAAGCAATTGCTCTTGATTTGCCTGGGTTTGGAGAAACTCCTCCTCCCCAAGAAGCTTGGGGGACAGATGAATATGTTGATTTTATTGAAAGTTTTGCAAAAAAGATAAAATTGGAAAAATTTCATCTTCTTGGCCACTCTTTTGGCGGAGCTTTAGCCTTGAAGTTTGCTGTTAAAAAAAGTTCTTTTGTAGACAAGCTGGTTTTATGCGGAGCAGCAGCCATTAGAAAAGAAAGATTAAGTTCACGGCAGAAACTTTCTCAATTTTTAGCCAAACATGCGCCAAAAATAATTAGCAAAGTGCCAATTTATCCTCTTTTTGAGAAAATTACTTATCGGATAGCCGGCGCTTATGACTATTATCAAGCTAATCCCATAATGAAAGAAATATTTAAAAGAATAATTACTGAAGACATGAGCGAATTGGCTAAAGAAGTTAAAAGACCTTGTCTAATTGTTTGGGGAGAGAACGACCAAGTTGTTCCTTTGGCAGACGCTTTTGAGCTTAATAATTTGATAAAAAACTCTGAACTAAAAATAATTGATGAGGCGGGGCATAATCCTCACCGCACTCATCGCCAAGAATTGTCTCAGATTTTAATTGATTTTTTTAAGAAATAATGACCACTCGTTTATTATTATTTTTAATTTTTTTATGGCTCTTTAAGCAAATTAAGAGCTATCTTTTTTGGCTTTATTTATGGCAATTGAAAAATTATCATTGGGGCAGATTTTTGGCTCATTTTAAAACAGAAGCAGGAAAGAGGATAGTAAAAGAAGAGGTCTTGTCTTTTGTTTTACTTGTTTCTCTAGCTTTTTATTCTTTAAATTCTTATCTTTTGTTAAGTATTTTTCTGTTAGTTTTTGCTTTGGAAGATTTAAAAGCTTTCAAAAATTTGCTTAGTGGAAAATTAAAAGCGCCAAAATTTACAAAGAAAACTGCTTTGCTTGGATTTTTCAATTTTGGTTTGCTTTTGATTTTTTCTTCTCTCCTTGTTTATAATCTTTGCGCTAGTCCTTTTATTGTTTTGTTGGGAACTCTTTTATTAGATTTCTTATCTCCTTTTATTGTTTCCTTGGTGGTAATGTTTTTCCAGCCCTTAACTATTATTTTGCGTAATAGAACAATAAAAAAAGCAACACAAAAAAGAGAAAGTCTTAAAAACTTGTTAACCATTGGTATTACTGGCAGTTACGGTAAAAGTTCAGTTAAGGAGTTTTTAAAAGAAATTCTTTCTTTTGATTTCAAAGTAGTGGCAACAGAAAAAAATGAAAACTCAGAATTAGGAATTTCAGAATGCATTTTGAAAAAACTTAGCCAAGAGCAAGAGATATTTATTTGTGAAATGGGCGCCTATAACCGAGGAGGAATAAAGTTGCTTTGTTCTATTGCCAAACCAAGAATAGGAATAATTACTGGAATCAGCAATCAGCATCTAGCTACTTTTGGCTCTCAGGAAAATATTGTTAAAACAAAATTTGAGCTGATTGATTCTCTACCCGAAGAAGGTTTAACTGCTTTGAATTGGGATTCAGAATTAGTAAGAAACAATTTTAAGAGAAAAATAGCAAGTTTGAAATACGGAGTTTTAGAGAGGCAAGATGCTTGGGCCGAAGATATTAAAATTCAAAAAGACAGAATAAGCTTTAAAGCATGTTTTAAGAATAAAGATTCAGTAGAAATAGAAGCAGCGGTAGTAGGCGAGCAAAATGTTCTTAATCTTTTAGCGGCAGTAAGCGTGGCTAGAAAATTGGGAATGGAGCTTAAGGATATTGCTTCAGCTTGTAAAAAAATGAAGCCAGAAAAAAGAATATTCTCTTTTCAGGGAATAGATATCATTGATTTCAGTTATTCTTCTAATCTTAATGGAGTTTTAGCTCACCTAGAGCATTTGAAGCTTTGGCTAGGAAAGAAACTAGTGATTATGCCTTGTTTGATAGAGCTGGGCCGAGACTTTAAAGAAACTCATGGAAAAATTGGTAAAAAAATTGCTGAAATAGGAGCAGAAGCAATACTTACTAGTAAAGAATGCTTGCCTTTAATTAAAAAACAAGGAGCTCAGGCTGTTTTTCTCAACAATCCTTTAGCCATTAAAGAGAAAATAATTAAAGAAATGAAAAAGGGGGACGTTGTTCTTTTAGAAGGAAGAGTGCCGGATAAATTAATTGAAATTTTAACAAAATGAAGAAAATTATTTCCACTACTCTTTCTCCTAATTTTGAAAAAGACGATGTAGCTTTAAGCTTAAAATTCGTTTTTTCCCCTTGGCAATGGAAAAGGGGAGACAAGATAAAAGAATTAGAAAAATCTTTTCAGGAAAAATTGGGATTCAGCAATTCTTTTTTCTTTAATAGCGGCCGTAGTTGTCTTTTAGCTATTCTAGAAGCAATGGATATTAAAAAGGGGGACGAGATTATTGTTCAAGCTTTTACTTGTAATGCAGTTATTAATCCAATTTTAAAAAATGGGGCAAAACCTATTTTTGTTGATTTAAAAGACGATTTAAACATTGATGAAAAGAAAATAGGGGAGAAGATTTCTCCTCAAACAAAAGCAATAATTGTCCAACATACTTTTGGCTGGCCAGCTGAAGTTGAAGAAATTAAAAAGATCTGTCAAGAAAATAATCTTTATTTAATTGAAGATTGCGCCCACTCTTTGGGAGCTGAGTATAATGGTAAGTATTGCGGTTCTTTTGGTGATATTAGTTTTTTTAGTTTTGGCAAGGATAAGATTATTTCTTCTGTGTTTGGCGGAGCTGTGGTGGTAAATAATGTAAAGCTTTTGGAAAAAATTGAAAAAGAATACAACGAATCTCCTTTTCCTTCTTCTTCTTGGACTTTTCAGCAATTACTTTATCCTAGTTTAATGGAATATATTTTTTTACCATTGTTCAGGTTTAGAATAGGAAGAAAAATTTGGTCAGCTTTTTTTGAACTCAATGCTTTTTATCTTCGTTCAGTAACTAAAGAAGAAAACCAGGGAATCCTTCCTTCTTTTTTCGGCAAAAAACTTCCTAATGCCTTGGCTGGCTTAGCTTTGAATCAATTAAAAAAACTGGAAAGATTTAATAATCACCGTAGAGAAATAGCTGCTGTTTATTTCAGAGAATTTAAAGATATAGCTGTTTTTAAAGAAGATTTTGAAAAAAGGAATCCTGTTTTCATGAGATTTCCTTTAAAAAGCAATAAGGCTTCTTTGATTATTTCCGAAGCAAGAAAGTTTGGACTTTTTCTTAATGATGGGTGGCGGGAAACAATTGTTGTCCCTCCTAAAACTATTCAAGAAAAGATGGGCTACAGAAAAGGAGAGTGCAAGCTAGCAGAAGAATTAACAAAAGAAATTGTTTCTTTACCTACTCATATTAAAGTTTCTGTAAAAGATGCAGAAAAAATAGCTTGGGTTATTAATTCTCTTGCCAGATAAGAGTAATTTGTAGTAGAATAAAACAATATGTTTGATAAAATAAAAAAATTAAATGAATTAAAAGAACTAGAAAACTCGCTGGGAAAAGAATTAGTGGAAAAAGAGCTTAGAGGAGTAAAGGTGGTGGTTAACGGCAAAGCAGAAATTGTAAGCATTGAATTAAATCCCGAGTTAACCAGAGAAGAGCAAGAGCGAGTTTTGAAAGAGTGTGCGAATAAAGCTTTGGAAGAAGCAAAAATAATAATGGCCAAAAAAGCCACTGCCATAACTGGTTTTAATTTTTAAATTAATATATGAACATTTTGCCAACAATTACAACAACTTTTGGGGCAAATTGGAAAGGGAAAATTAAAGAAGTGGAAATGTTTGAGCTTAAAGAAGTAGCTCTTTTTCCAACTTGTTTAGATAAAAATGAAAGAAGAGAAATGTATAATCTTCTTTCCAAAACCAATATCAAAAATATTCCTTTTGTACATTTAAGACATGATATGGAAGTAGGGGAATTGGAGTTCTTTATTAAAGAATATAATACGCAAATTTTTTGTGTTCATTCCAGTCAAGAATATCCTGTACCCGGAGAATGGATAAAGTTTTCCAGCGTTATTGCCATTGAGAACACTTTGCCAAACTATTTTGAAGAAAAAGAATTAAAAAGATTCGGAGGCATTTGTCTGGATTTTGCTCATTTAGAAAATGACCGAATAACAGATTTAGACAAATTCAATCATGACTTTTCTTTTTTAAGCAAGTTTCCAATAAGGTGCAATCATATTAGCGCTATTAAAGAAGATTTTGTCATTGAAGAAGACGAAAAAATTAGGTATGACAGTCATAGTTTCAGCGATTTATCAAACTTTGATTATTTAAAAAAATATTCTTTGGAGCTTTTTTCTGATTTTTGCGCTTTAGAATTAGAGAATCCTATTAGAGATCAGCTGCAAGCCAAAGACTACATTTTAAAGATTTTACAAAATAGAGACGCATACATTAAGAAGTTTTTAAAATAATGGAAGCAAGGACGATAGAAAACAAAGAAGAATGGGAAAATTTTCTTCTTTCCTGCGAAGAGAAGACCTTCTGTCATTCTTGGAATTGGGGAGAGTTTAATTTTTTGCTAGGAAACAAGATTTGGCGTTTTGGAGTTTTTGAGAGTAATAATTTATTAGCAGTTTTTCAAGTTATTGGAATTAATGCTAAAAGAGGAAGATTTCTTTTTGTGCCTCATGGTCCAGTTTTTTTGAAAGACCATGAAAAGATAAAAGCCATTTTAGAACTTGTTCTGAAAACTTTGAAAGAATTAGGAAAAAGAGAAAACGTTTTGTTTCTAAGAATTGCTCCCTTGCTTTTAAGAAATGAAGAGAACAATCAGTTTTTTGATGAGCTAGGATTTATCAACGCGCCTATCCATATGCACCCAGAAATTACTTGGGAGCTGGATTTAAGTTTGTCGGAGGAAGAGCTTTTAAAGAATATGAGAAAGACGACACGTTATCTTATCCGTCAAGCTGAAAAGAATGAGAAAATAGAAATAGTTAAATCAACCGATAAAGAGGATTTGGAAGGTTTTGAAAAGATTTATCAAGAAACAGCCAAGAGGCATTCTTTTGTTCCTTTTTCTAAAGAATATCTAGAGAAAGAATTGGAAACTTTTGCCAAAGACAATCAAGCTTTAATCTTTTCCGGAAAATACAAAGGAGAAGTTATCTCTTCAGCTATAATAATTTTTCACTCTCAAAGAGCTTTTTATCATCAGGGTGCTTCTTTGCCTTCAAAAGCACCTGTTTCTTATCTTGTTCAATGGGAAGCTATTAAAGAGGCTAAGGCAAGGGGATGTCAAAAGTATAATTTCTGGGGCATTGTTCCGCAGGCAGAGCAATCTACTAATCATCCTTGGAAAGGACTTACTTTATTCAAAAAGGGGTTTGGTGGAGCAGAAAAGGATTATGTAAAGACCAAGGATTATCCTTTAAGCTGGAGATACTGGTTGGTTTTTGCTTTTGAACATTTAAGAAAGAAAAAAAGGCATTTATGAAAAAAAAGAGAAAGCATGCAAAAACAAGAAGAAGGAAAAAGAATAAGCTGTTGCTGGGTTTAGCTTTGATTGGAGGTTCTTTGCTTCTAGGCTTTGGTGCTCTTTACTATTTCTCTCCAGAGTTGAGCATAAAAGGGGTGGAGGTTGTTGGTGCGACAACTGTTCCTCAAGAGGAAGTAAAAAAGGCTGCTCAGGAATTATTCTCTTCTTCTTTTAATTTTTTAGGAAAAGAAATAACTATAGATAATATCTTTGTTTCTTTGGAAGGAAGGGCAAATAAATTATTAGAAGAGTTTCCTGAGATTGAAAAAGTAAATATTAAGAAAGATTATACTAAAGGAATAGTTTATATAGAGGTTCTAGAAAAAGAGCCAGTAGCTGTTTGGAAGGAAAACGGAAAATGTTCTTTACTGGATGCAAAAGGCAGCTTTGTTAAGCAGTGTTC
>CAZPGI010000012.1:0-14206 GCA_964586365.1 uncultured Candidatus Saccharibacteria bacterium | reverse complement strand
AGTTTACGGTTTATCCTGAAAACAGGCGGATGGCCAACAGAAAAATGCAGGTCAGAAGCCCCTTTTTCAATTGTTAAAAGTAAAAGTTGTTTTAAGTAGTGCTGATAATCCATTTTAATAATATTCTTCAGAAACTCTAAAGACTTCTTCTATAGCAATATCGCCATTAATGGCTTTAATAATAGCATCTTGCCTCATGGTAATCATTCCTTGCCTTTTCGCTTCCTGGGAAATTCTCATTTCAGTTGGGTCTTCAATAATAATTCTTTCCAATTCTGGAGTCATTTTTAAAATCTCAAACACTCCTACTCTGCCCTTCTCCCCTTTCATGTTGCATTTAGGACAACCCTTTGCTTTGTAGACATAAAGAGGGTTGGGAACATTAACCTCTTTTTTTGCTTCTTCAGGCAAGCTTTCCATTTCTCTAATTATCATTTTTTCAATTTCTTTATTAGGCCTTACTTTTTCTTTGCAATAAGGACAAAGCCGTTGTGCCAGCCTTTGAGCAATGCCAATGTTTAAAGTAGCTGGCAAAAGAAAAGGCTTAACCTTCATATCAATCAATCTGGGAACAATACCTATGGCATTGTTAGTGTGCAAAGTAGACAATACGATATGGCCAGTTAAAGCAGCTTGAACTGCCAAAGAGGCTGATTCTTCGTCTCTGATTTCCCCCACCATAATAATATCTGGGTCTTGCCTCACCACATGCCTCAATCCTTGGCTAAAATCATAACCAATTTCCGGCCTGATTTGCGACTGATTTATTCCTTTGACAAAATATTCTATCGGGTCTTCCAGGGTAACTATGTTTACCTCTGGCTTATTTAATTCTTGAAGAACGGCATAAAGAGTAGTAGTCTTACCAGAACCAGTTGGTCCAGTGGCTAAAATCATGCCAAAAGGCCTAATAATAGCTTCTTTTATTAATTTAAGATTAGTACTAATCAATCCTATTTCTTGATAGGTCTTTAATCCTTCGGTTGGGTCAAGCACCCTAATTGCCACTTTTTCTCCCAGCTTGGTAGGAAAAGTTGAAACCCTAAAGTCAATGTCTTTATTGTTAATTCTGGCTGAAAACCTTCCATCTTGAGGAACTCTTGTTTCATCAATTCTTAAGTTGGAAAGTATTTTAATCCTGGCAATAATTGAAGGGTGAGTATGAATAGGCAAGAAAAGAGAAGAATAAAGAGTTCCGTCCATTCTGAAACGAATACGCAACTGTTTTTCTTCAGGCTCAATATGAATATCCGAAGCATTTCCTTCAACAGCGTGCCTTAGAATCACGGCTACCATTTTGATAATAGGAGCCTCCTCGGTTAATCTTTCTTCTTTCGGTCTTTTCTGATCAGCGGCAAAAAGCTCTATGTCCCCTTCTTCGCCTATTTCTGTTTCTAGGGCGCTTAAAGCTCTACCCACTTCTTCTTTAATGTTTCTGTACTGTTTTAAAAAAACATCAAACATTCTCTCATTAATCAGGCAAACCTTAGAGTCAAGATTGTTTTTTCTAGCAATGAAATCAATTGCTTCCCTTGCTTTTATGTCATCAGGATTAACCATTGCCACCTCCAAAGTTTTTTCTTTTAATTCCAAAGGAATAATTTTGTAAAAACGAGCCGATTCTTCTGGAATCAAAGACAAAACTTCGTCTGGAATCTCCATTGTTTCAGAACCAGAGAAAAACTCCATCTTAAAAATCTCTGACTTCAATTCATTTAATGTTTTTTCATCTATTATCTTTTTTGTCAGCAAAAAACTCTCTTCAGAACCATCAAAGTTTTTGAAGCTTTCCTCCAGTTCTTTTGCCTTTCTCTTGTCAATTATGTTTTTCTCAACCAGCTTTTGTATAAAAACCATAATTTTATCTGGAAAGAGGCGCAAAAGGATTGACTCTTCCCGGAGTTATTGACGTAGCGTCATCTTCTTGAAAAGAAGGGTAGACTGGAAATGGTTCCAATCCTTCCAATTCAGAAGAAGTTAAGAAATCAAAATCAATGCTAGGCACAGAATATACAGCTGAACTAGACCCCGTTGCCTGGGGCTTGGTAAAATATTTAAAACCAAAGAAAACAGCTACAATAAGCAAAAGCAAAATAAGCAAAGGGGCAAGTTTATTAAGGTTTAATTTTTTTTCTTCATTGTTTATTTCCATAAGTTTAATATGAATAAATTTCTCCGGTTATAGAAAAAAAAGATGTTCCGTCTTCAGCCATCGAGCTGAAAGAAACACTCTTAACTGAAATTAAAAAAGCTTGTTTCTCAAAGATGTTAAGCAAATTTTTAAACTTCTGATAAGTACCATTTACGCTCAAGGTAAAAGAAATACTTTTGACTGGCCCCTTGATTCCAGCAATAGCTCCACTGCTCTGGGTTTGGACCACGGGCGTAGACTCTGCTTGTTCTTTGGCTTCTTTGGTTAGCCCCTCGGTTTCTGTTTGAGTTTGCTGTTGAGAAGAAACTTTCATTGGCGTTGGTGTGCCAAAAGAAATTCCACCAAGAGTCATTCCGCTTTTTGCCACCAAGTCTTTAAAAAACACTTCAATCTTTGGAAGGAAAAATGGGCTTGAATCAAAATTAACTTGAATCTTTTGCTTTTTGCTTTCCCAGTTTATTTCTTCCAGCTTTTGCTCAATTGTTTTCATTTTACTTTCATAATCGCTTTCCAGCTCAATGGTTTTGCTTATTTTATCGATCTCACCTCTCTGCTCATTAAACTTCTTATAGTTAGGCATAAACAAATAATAGCCAATAGCAACGGCAGCAATAAGAAAAACAATGGAGATGATAAATACTGGCTGTGGTTTTTGATATTTCATAATTATTTAAATAATTCTGGACTTAAGGTAAGAGAAAGGTTAAAAGTAACCGCTCCACCCTCTCCAGACGCTTTAGCGTCAGAAACTTCAAAGCTTGTAATCAATGGCTGTTTTCTAAAAATGCTCATTTGCTGAATTATAGGCTTAAAATCAGTGGTCGTACCAGTCATGGTAGCAGTATGAGCTTCAGCATTCAAAGAGAAGTTGGAATAAGATATTTTAGGATGAGTCCAGGTTTCAAAAGCAGTAAAGAAAACAAGCAGCTTAGAACGATTAGTAAAAAGAATCTTAAAGTCATTGACAAAGTTTTCTATATCATGAGCCTGAGTTTCTATCTGTTTTGCCTCCTCAGACCTTTGAGTGGCTAAAGTAGTATTAAGTTCAGTTATTCTTTTTGCGTCTTTAGGCAGGGCTGAAAATTGCAAATAAACAAATCCACCAACAACAATTAGAAGGATTAAAAAGCTAGCTATCAGCAGAACAACGCCAACGATTGATGTCTCTCCTTCTTCTTCTTTTATTTCAATAGCCATATTGTTTATATTTTATTATATTTTCCCTTATTTTTCAAATTTTTTCAAGGCCTCCCCCAAAGCAATGGCAAAAACCGGACCTGACCTGCTAATTTTCTTCTCTAGTCCTGATGGAAAACTAATATCCTTAAACGGCTGACTAATGCCTATCTCCATTCCCCCAAACTCTGACTGATTAAATGCTTCTTTGAAAAAATCAACAATACCTAGGAGATTAGACGTTCCTCCGCTTAAAATCATCCTCTCCACTTTTTTGTCTTCTTTGGCTTGAAAATCTCTAATTACTTTTTTTATCTTCTCAGTAACTAAAGTTAGAACTGAGGATAAAATCGTTGTTACTTCATCATTATCAGAAACCAATCCACTTTTAATTTTCAATTTTTCTGCTGCTCCAAAATCTAAACCCATTGCCTCAGCCAAAGTTAAAGTCAAATCTTTTCCGGCAATATCAAAACTAAAACTTGTTTTAATAAAACCCTTATCCACAATACTTGTATTAGTACTTTGAAAACCCATTTCCACCAAACAAGTGAGAGGGTCTGATTCTTTAACCAAAGCTCTTTTTAAGGCCACTGCTTCTGCCTCTAAAGCAACTAATTCCAAACCGGATTGATCAGCAATCTTTTTGTAATGCTCAACTAAAACCTTGGGAATGGCCATCATTAAAATCTTGATTGTTTCTGCCTTGGGTTCGTTATTGTTCACTACCTGCCAATCCAAAACAACTTCAGATAGGGGCAAGGGAATATATTTTCTTGCTTCAAAACCAACTGCGTTTTCCAGCTCTTTTTTGGTCATTAATGGCAATTCAAAAGTAATAAAAAAAGTGGCGAAGTCAGGCAAAGAAAAAACAGCTTTTTCTGTTTCTGTTTCTGATTCAGTTAAAATTGCTCTAATGGCCCGGATAATATTTTCCACTGAAGGATTAAGGGTATTTTTGTCAAAATATCTGAAGAATTGTTTACCCGCTACATCCAGATTTACTTCTCCGTAATTTTCCAAAAATAACTTGTCTTTTCTTTTTGAAACCTCAACAATTCTTATTCCTTTTGTTCCGATATCAACCCCCAGGCCAAATTGATTTTTTCTTTTGCCCTTCAAAAACATATTTATATTAATTTATTATAGCACTATTTTTTAAAAAAGAAATTGCCAAAATCAAAATTGATTAATATAATTATAGCATAAGATGCCAATCAAACAAACTTTTAATTCTTTTTTAAATCTGCTTTTCCCAAAAACCTGCTTGATCTGCCAAAAGAAAGGATCTCATTTATGCGAGGACTGTTTTTCTTTGATTGAAATAAATCCCTTTCAATATTGTCTTTGCGGAAAAAACAAAAATGTTTTTAAATGCTCCCAATGTCCACCTTCATTACTGGACGGACTCTTTGTCTCTTCTGATTCTAATCAAAAAGTTTTAAAAAGAATTATCGCTTCCTATGAATCAATTAAAGAACTTTCAATGCCTTTAGCTTTAATAATTTTAACACACTTTCTTTTACTAGAAAAGAACCAGTTCTCTAATTTTGTCATTCTCCCCTATCCTATCAGTAAAAAAAAAGAAAAAAGAACAGGATTTAATAAAACAAAAGAAATAGCTAAAATACTTTCAGAAAAGTTGAAATTACCTTTGCTTGAAGACCCTAAACAAGGACAAAACAAAAATATCTTATTATTTGATATTATTTACGATAGTTCTAAACTAGAAGAAATGGCTAAAGAGTTAAAACAAAATCAGGCCAAAGAAATTTTTGGATTAGTTGTGGCTAAGCATTGACCTGGCTTCTTTTTTCAGATAGAATAACTTACTCATCAGGAGAGGTGCCAGAGTTGGTCGAATGGGGCACCCTGCTAAGGTGTTAGCTGTGAAAACGGCTCGAGGGTTCGAATCCCTCCCTCTCCGCCAAACAAGCTTATGAACAAAAAAATATTTTTATCAATTTTTATTATCTTATTACTAGCTGCTGGATTTTTCCTATATTTTTTGCATAATCAAGAAAAAAAGAATGAGCTGGCTGTCAAAAATGTAATTGAAGGATTTGGAAATTCTTTGAAAAATGTTTCTCTTCTCGCTCCTCCAGCAATTCTTAATCAAGACCTAGACAAAAACTACAAAGACTTTCTCTCTCCAGCCCTCTTAGAAGAATGGAAAAAAGACTCTTCTCAAGCCTTGGGCCGTCTTACTTCTAGCCCTTGGCCAGACAGAATAGAAATTAGCAAAATTGAAAAGGTTTCAAACAGCTCATATTTGGTTGAGGGCTATATTATTGAAGTAACAAACGGAAACGGAACAGCAATAAAACGCCATGTTTTTTTAAAAGTGGAAAAAATTGACAATCGCTGGCTTATCTCTCAAATAACTGTTGGCGCTTATGAAGATGCTTGGAATATTTTTAGTTCTGCTGATTTAGAGTTTCAATATCCAGAAAACCTACCCGCTCAATATATTTCTCCTGCCGAATGGCCGCCACGAATAACAATAAGTGAAGGAAAATTAGAATGTCAAGAAAGCTCTTCAGAAAACAATTTTCCTTTAACAACAGCAAGAAAAACAATTGATAATAATGAGTACTGCGTTCAAACAAGACAAGAAGGTGCGGCTGGCTCTACCTATATTGAATATACCTATACCACTCTAAGAGAAGGAAAAATCATTGGTGCTAATTTTGTCTTACGCTATCCCCAGTGTTTGAATTACGATGACCCTAATAGAAGCAACTGTCAAAAAGAAAGAGAAAATTTTAACCTTGATAGTATTGTTGACCGTATTATCAAAAGCATAAAAATATATGGAGAATAGATTTTTCCAACTTAAAGAAGCAGTAGAAAAAGAACTTTCTCAAGCTGACCACGATATAGACCACACAATGAGAGTCTATAACCTTTCTTTAAAATTAGCTAAAGACAAAAATGCTGATTTAGATGTTTTAAAAGCAGCTGCTTTACTCCATGACATTGCCAGGGCAAGAGAAGATAAAGGAGAAGGCGACCATGCTCTTTTAGGGGCAGAAATGGCTATCCCCCTTCTTCAGAAAATTGGATTTTCAGAAGATAAAATACAAAAAGTGCAGGAGTGCATTGCTTCTCATAGATATAGAGGAGAACAAGAACCAAAATCAATTGAAGCAAAAATATTGTTTGACGCTGATAAGCTTGATAGTTTGGGAGCTATCGGTATTGCCAGAGCTTTTGCCTGGGTAGGAAGGAATAATGCTAAAATATATTCTGAAGAAAATATTGAAGAGTATATAAAAATAAATCTGAAAGGGGGAAGAATACAAGACAAAACAAAACATTCTCCTCAGTTAGAATTTGAAACAAAATTAAAGTTTTTGCCAGAAAAGCTCTACACTCAGCAAGCCAAAAAGATTGGCGAAGAAAGAATGATTTTTATTAAGAAGTTTCTGGATGCTTTAGAAAAAGAGATAAAAGAAGGGGTTGAATAATTTACCTTTTTGCCATATAATCTTTTTCACATGGAGGGATGTCAGAGCGGACGAATGAGGTAGTCTTGAAAACTACTGTGGGGAAACCCACCGGGGGTTCGAATCCCTCTCCCTCCGCCAATCAGTAAAAGTTCTTGCTAGCTCGCCCATTAATAAAATCGTTCGGATATTTTCAAATATATGGCCTTAGCTCCTGGTCCGATAATTTTCAATCGCCTTTTTCAAGGCTTGATTAGCTAAAACAGAACAATGCACTTTTTCTTTAGGCAATCCTCCCAATTCTTTCACAATATCATCTTTAGTAATCTTCACTGCTTCTTTAAAAGTTTTATTCTTAGCCATCTCGGTAGTAATTGAAGAAGAAGCAACAGCAGCTACACAGCCCAAGGTTTCAAACTTAATATCCTTGATAATTTCTTCTCCTTTCTTGTTTTTCCCCACCTTAATGTAAACTTTCATCAAATCTCCGCAGATAGGATTGCCTACTGTCCCTACTCCATCAGGATTCTTAATCTTTCCCCTATTTTTTGGCTTAAAGAATTGATTTAATGTTTTTTTAGTGTAATTGTTCATATTCTTCCAAAACATTGCCTGATATTTTTCTTAATTCAGCCACTGCTTTCTTAATCTTTTCTACAGTAAAATCAATATCTTTTTTGGTAGTGCTTTTGCCTAATGTCACTCGCAAAGAGCCATGCGCTTCTTCTGGGCTTAAACCAATGGCCAATAAAACATGAGATGGTTCAAGAGAATGAGAGGAACAAGCTGAGCCAGTTGAACAAGCGATTCCCTCTTTATCTAAGAGCATAATCAAGCTTTCTCCTTCAATATTCTTAAAAGTAAAGTTGGCATTATTAGGAGAACGATCCCTTAAAGAGCCATTCAATTTTGATAAAGGTACTTCTTTTAAAACTCTGCTTATTAAATGATTCCTTAATTGTAAAATCTTTTTGTTTTCTTTTTTAATTAATTCTAAAGCCTTGCCTAAACCAACAATGCCTGGAACATTATGAGTTCCTGCCCTCATATCTCTTTCTTGAGAACCACCTTCTTGGACAGAAGCAATTAAAGAATTATTTTTTATGTACAAAAGACCAACTCCTTTTGGCCCATATATTTTATGCCCAGACATAGAAAGGAAATCCACTCCCAATTTTTTAACATCGCAATTGAAATAATTAACAGCTTGAGTAGCATCAGTATGAAAAGGAACTTTTCCTGCTAATATTTTTCCGATTTCTTCAATCGGCTCTTTGGTACCAATTTCATTATTAACATACATAATGGAAACAAGAGCTGTATTATCTTTTATTGCTTTCTTTACTGCTTCTGGAGAAATTATTCCTTCTGTGTCAGGAGACAAATAAGTTATTTCAGCCAACTCTTCTTTTTCTATACTTGCGCAAGCAGCTAAAACACAATGATGCTCTATGGCCGAAGTAATAATATGCGGTTTGCTTTTGTATTTTAAGCGATAAGCTTTAGCCACTCCTTTAATAACCCAATTGTTTGATTCTGTCGCTCCAGAAGTAAAAAAGATTTCTTCGGGCAGACAATGGAAAAAACAAGCAGCTGTTGAACGCGCCTTCTCTACTGCCTCTTGTGCTTCCCGGCCAAAAAAATGAAGAGACATAGGGTTGCCATATTTCAAATTAAAATACGGCAGCATGGCTTTTAAAACTCTTTTATCTACTGACGTAGTTGCAGCATGGTCTAAATATATTCTTTTCATGATTTCAGATTAACACTCCCCTAATCTCCTGTCAAACAAACCTTTTAAAATATTAATAATTATGGTATTATTAGAAATAATAAATATGGTTAATCAAGAATTACTTTCATACATCCAAAAAAGATTAGAAAAAGGTTCTTCTCCAGAAGAGATTAAAGAAACCTTAATCAGCGCTGGCTGGAAAGAAACAATGATTAACGAAGCTTTCTCTTTCTTAGAAGAAACTCAGGCTCCTCAACCGCCCCAAGAAATATTTACTCCTCCCCCAGAACAACCAATCATTAAAAAAAGCAAATCTCCGCTGCCTTGGAAAAAAATAGCTGTAGCAGTAATTGCTCTTCTAATTATTGGCGGAATTGCTTTTAGCGCCTATTCATATTATTCTAATCGCCCCTTAATGATAGTTAACAAAGCTTTAGAAAAATTGCCAGAGATAAGAAGCTTTCAAACAAATAGTAAGCTCAAGGTGCAAATTGATAATCAAACTATTGAAAAAATAAAACAAGACAATGGTTTGGCTGCTTTTGATTCAGAATATTCATTTCAATTAAAAACAGGCATTGATTTTAATAATTTCAAACTAGACTCAGAAATTTCTTCTGATAAAGGCTTAGCTGGTGAATTAAAAATTACAGATAATGTTCTTTATGGAAAATTAAATCAAGCTGAATTATCTCTTGAGCCATATTTTAAACCTCAGGACACTGAACAAGTTCAAACCATTTACGACACTTTTAAAAACATTTTAACTGATAAATGGGTGAAGATCTCAGATGTTAATTTTAGCCAATTCGTTCCTAATCAAACAGCGGTTCAAGAAGCTTGCCAGAACATTATTGCCAATCAGTCAAAGATATTTAAAAAAATAACAAAAACGAATGATAATGGCTACAAACTAGAAATTGATAAAAATGCTTTATCAGAAGCATTGCCTAATCAAGAATTAAGAGAAGCTATTAAAGAAAGCGTAACAATCAATGACTTAGAGGTTTGGATAGACAAGAAAACAGGTTTAATAGAAAAACTTAAAATCAGCTTGAGCATTAATTTACCGCAAACAGAAATAATTCAGTACGAAGGCAGTTTCAGCAATTTTAATCAACCTTTGATTATTCAAGCTCCAGATAATTTTTCTTTGCCCGAAGAAATAATAAAAGAATGTGAGGCTAGTCTTCTGCAAAATCCTCTTTACCAAATAGCTCTGAGAGACCGAGAAATCATCAGTAAGATGGAATTGTTAAAAGAATCAGCCTTGGCCTTCAAAGAACAAAAAGGAACCTATGTCAACTTTGAAAAAAGCACTGCTTTTCTTGTTCCTTGGAGAACAATAAATAAACAAGGAGGAGCGCCTTTGGTCATGTATTACAAAGAAGACGCCTTTTGTATTCAAAAAGAACTTCTCTCTTCTAAACACTATTGCGTTGACTCTACTGGCTATTCAGGCAATGAAGCTTATTGTGATAAAACAAGCTGCGATTGCAAAAAATAAAGAATCTGCTACCCTGAAAACAATCAGCCCTCGTAGTTCAATGGATAGAATACGAGCTTGCGGAGCTTGCGATAGAGGTTCGACTCCTCTCGAGGGCGCATTTAATTATGAAATTAGGAGACCCAATTGAAAGTGTTCCTCGAGTTGGACCAACCTTTGCCCAAAAGCTTAAAAAAATGAAAATCAAAACCTTGGCTGATTTGTTGTTCAATTTTCCAAAATATTACAAGGACTTTTCTAAAATATCGTTTATTAAAAACATTAAAATAAATGAAGAAAATTGCTTTAAAGGAAAAATCATTGATATTGGCTTGGAAAAAACTTGGGTTAAAAAAATGTCCATTATTACTGCCTTAATCCAGGACGAGACTGCTTCTATTCAGGCGATTTGGTTTAACCAACCCTATCTAATGAATATTTTAAAAAAAGGAGATGAAGTTCTTGTGGCCGGAAAAGCTATTATAAAAAACGGAAGGATTGTTCTCAATTCTCCTGTTTATGAAAAAGTATCTTCTCAAGAAACTACTCATTTAGGCAGAATAGTTCCTGTTTATCAAGAAAGCAAAGGACTTACTTCCCGATATTTTAGATATGTTTTAAAGCCCATTCTTAAAGACATAGCTGAGAAAATGCCAGAAACCCTGCCTGAAGAAATAAGAAAAGAGCATAATCTTTTAGAATTAAAAGAAGCTCTTTATCAGATTCATTTTCCTGATTCCATAAAAATGGCTCAAAAAGCCAGAGAAAGATTCTCTTTTGAAAATATCTTTTTCATTTCTCTTTTCAGCTGCAAAAAAAGAATAGATAACCAAAAAGAAAAAGCCCCTCGCATTCCTATTAGTCAGCAAATAATAAATAGGTTTATTGCCTCTTTGCCTTTTGAATTAACTAAAGACCAGAAAAAAACTAGCGAAGAAATTCTAAAAGATATGGATAAGGCTTGGCCAATGAACCGCCTTCTCCAAGGAGATGTTGGCTCCGGCAAAACAGTAGTTGCTGTTTTAGCAGCAATCAATGCTGTTAAAAACAAAAATCAAGTAGTGCTTATGGCGCCAACAGAGATACTAACCAAACAACATTTCAAAACATTTTTCAATCTTTTAAAAGATTTTAATATCAATATCGGTCTTCTCACTGGCAAAGAAGATAAATACTATTCTAAAAAACTAAAATCAGACACTATTGAAATATCCAGGGAAAAACTTTTAAACAAAACCCTGAAAGGAGAGATTGACATTTTAATCGGTACTCAGGCCTTAATTGCTCCAAAAAAGAAAAAAAGGGCAGAAAAAAAGCTTTTATTTAAAAACCTGGGACTAGTTATTGTTGATGAACAGCACCGCTTTGGCGTAAAACAAAGAGCTGCTCTTTTGGCCAAAAACCAAGAGAAAATTCCTCACCTCCTTTCCATGACCGCTACTCCTATCCCCCGCAGCTTAGCTCTTACTCTCTGGGGAGACCTTGATCTTTCTGTAATCACTCAATTGCCTAAGGGAAGAAAAAAAATAATCACCAAAATTGTTACTGAAGAAAACAGAGGAAAAGCTTACCAATTCATTGAAAAAGAGATTAAAAAAGGCGGTCAGGCTTTTGTTATCTGTCCCCGCATAGAAGCAGACGATGAAAAAGAAGAAATTAAAACTGTGGAGCGGGAATACGAAAAGCTCTCCCAGAGAATCTTTCCCAATTTAAGAATAGAAATGCTTCATGGAAAAATGTCAGCCAAAGAAAAAGAAAAGAAAATGAAAGATTTTCGAGCCCAAAAATTTGATATTCTTGTCTCCACTTCGGTAGTAGAGGTAGGAATTGATATTCCCAATGCCACAATTATGATGATTGAAGGGGCTGATCGCTTTGGTTTGGCTCAGCTTCATCAATTTCGAGGCCGAGTAGGCAGAAGCAACCTTCAATCATATTGCTTTCTTTTAACCGAATCTAAAAACCTAACCACCAGAGAAAGATTAAAAGCCATGATTAAATATGATAATGGCTTTAAATTATCAGAAATAGACCTAAAGCTAAGAGGACCGGGAGATTTTTTTGGAGTGAAACAATGGGGATTGCCTGATTTTACCATGGCCTTGATAAAAGACGTAGAATTGGTAGAAAAAACTAGAAAAACAGCAGAAAAAATATTAAAAAAAGACCCGGAATTAGAGTCTTATCCGACTTTGAAAAAAAGATTAGAGGCTTTTGAAGAAAAAATTCATTTGGAATAAATCCTGATTAAGCTTGCTTGGCTTCGGTTTAAAAATCTTAAAGGTAAAAAAGTATTGCCTATCCCGCTGTCAATGTAAAGACGCGTTTTTTCATTTAAAGAAAACAGACCTTTATCATATAAAGCAAAAAATCCTTGACCAGGAACAAAAATAGCTCCAAAAAATGGCGCTCTCACTTGACCACCATGAGTATGGCCGCTTAATATTAAATCAAATCCATTTCCTCCTTGTTTAATTAAGGGAAAAGCATCATGAACCAAAAGCAAAGAAAATTTGTCTTCTAGCTCTTTCATTTCAGAAGCATCAGAATAATAATCAAAGCCGTAAATATCAATATCTTTGTATTTTGTTTTTTTATCATCAAGAATTGTTACGCCTCTTTTTTCCAATTCTTGATAAAAAATCTTAACATGTTTATGGCTTAAATCATGATTGCCAGAAACATAAAAAAGCGGCACCTTATTCAAAGCCAGCGCTTCAACAACTGCATAAACTTCATTATAGTCATTTGTTCTCTTATCAATTAAATCTCCAGTTAAAACAATAATATCAGGGTTGTTTTCTCTTATCTTTTGAAGAAAACCTTCAGATAGTTTTTTACCATGCAAATCAGAAATCTGAATAATTCTTGTTTCCTCTTCTACTTTATCGCTCTCAATCAAAACTTCATTAATTTTGGGAAAATTAACTTCAAAAACAATATCCAAAGAAAAAATAATTAAAATGGCAATAATTAACTTAGTATTCATTGCTCTTTTCTTACTTTAGGCGTAACCCAAAATCCCATATATCTGCCAGTTAACCAATACCATTGAGCATGAAGAGCAGGCAGGGCACTGAAAAAAATCATAACAAAAGGAATTAAAATCCACTGCAGAGCCATTGTTACGTATTTAAACTTTCCATAATTAACTGGCTTGGGTGGAAGAAGAATCATACTGGTATAAACAGAGCCAATCAAACCAGCCATGGCAATAGTTAAAATATAGCTAGTAATCTTGGGCAGATTATAAGAAATCAAGGTTTGAGAAAAAGCTGATCCGCCAAGGTACAAAGGCAACCAGCCCAAAAGAAAAATAAGAATTGAAGAAACTGCCCAAGAAACATGGCCCTCTATTAAATCAAACCCCAAGGCCAATTTTTTCTTCCAATTAATTTTCTTGTTTTTAAGGCTGGCAAAAAGAAAATAAGGCACCTCTCCTACTCCATAAGCCCATCTTTTTTGTTGCTTGTAAATATTTTTTAAAGTTGTCCACAGGTCTTTATCGCAATTAGCGTCCATGGAAATAGGATAATAAATAGGCTGAACACGATAATCTCCGTCATAATAAAAGAAGCATTGCCAAAAAATTCTGGAATCATCAGAAATAACGTTTGTTTGCTTAAATCCAACATCAGCTAAAGCTTTAAAGCTCATTGCATGAGAAGAAAAAGTTACCAAGTGCTCCGGCCTTTCCTGATTCATGGTGTGCCAAAAAGTAGAAGAAAAAGAAAAAACCCTGGAAATTGAGGGGGTTTGCCAAATATTGTTAAGATACAAAGGAATGGGTTGATAGCTGGTTCTTAATGGCTTTTCTACTGTAAGATAGTAATAAGTTAAACAACTGAAATACTTAGGATAAACCCAAGAATCAATATCCAAAGAAGAAATAATAATGTTTTCATAAGGAATCTGCAAGGGGTCAACAATCAATTCTTTAGCTTTTTTCCCAGCCCAAGCATCATTAGAACCATGACCAGCAATTTCTCCAGGCAAACCAAACGGATGCCAAGTAATAAGAAATTTAAAAAATTTATCTCCGTATTTTTCTTGTATTTTCTGAGAAATAATTGAAGCGTTTTCTTTATCTCTTTCTTCGCAAGCCAAAACTACTATCAACCTGTCTTTGGAATAATCAGTTTTCAATAAATGCTCAAAAGTTTGCTCAATAATTTCCAATGGCTCTTTGTAAGTAGGAAGAATAACTA
>CAZPGI010000011.1:0-14343 GCA_964586365.1 uncultured Candidatus Saccharibacteria bacterium | reverse complement strand
AATAAACTTAAGAATTAATAATATCTCAGAAGAAAAGTACAATATTATTCAGACAGATGTTTTCTCCAACATTAAAAGAAAGTATGATTTCATTTTAGCCAACCCTCCTTATGTTGCTTTAAGAAGAATTAATGAGGTGAGCGAAGAGGTGAAAGAACACGAACCTTCTTTAGCTTTGTATGGAGGAGAAGAGGGGCTTGATATTATTAAAGAGTTTCTTTTAAAAGCCCATGATTTTTTACGAGAAGAGGGCAAGGTTTTTATGGAGTTTGACCCAGAGCAAAAAGAGGCGGTTGAAGAATTGTTAAATAATAATTATTCAAAAGCAGAATTTTTTAAAGACCAGTTTAATAAATATCGTTTTTTAAGATTGGAAAAATAATATGTGGGAATATGTATTATTGGGCGCTTTACAAGGAATTTTTGAATGGATTCCTATTTCTAGCGAAGGGGTGGTCGCTTTGTTTGCTAACTTTTTAACCAAGGATTTTAATAGCGTTGATTTAGCTATTTTCCTTCATCTCGGCACTTTGCTTGCTTTGTTTGTGTATTTTTTCAATGATTGGAAAGAATTGATTTTAATCAAAGATAAAGAATTCTTTAAGTTTTTCTGCGTCGTTACCTTGATTTCCGGCGGTTTAGGATATTTTGTTTATCAGTTTGCTAGCAATATGGCTGTTGGCTCTGGTCTTTTAATGCTCACTGGCTTTTGTCTTCTTCTCACATCTTTTCTTCAGAAAAAGAAAATAGAGGTAAAGATGAGTAAAAATAGTTCGGCTGTTTTAGTTGGCATACTTCAAGGATTGTCTGCCTTGCCTGGATTTTCTCGTTCTGGCTCAACAATTTTTGGCCTTTCTTTAACCGAAAAAGACCCGGTTTTAATTCTCAAGCAATCATATTTAATTTCTGCTCCAGTTGTTTTAGGCTCTTCTGGTTATTTATTCTTAAAAAATCCTGTTTTGTTTTCTCAGGGCTGGATAGGCTTGATTTTCAGTTTTTTCTTTGGTTTGATTTTCTTAAGGATTTTAATGTCTTGGGCAAAGAAAATTGATTTTTCGTTGTTTACTTTGATTTTTGGTTTACTTTGTTTGGCAGGAGCTTGCTTCTTTTAGGCTTGACTAATTCTCAAGAGATGTTATAACTAAAGTAGTACCTTTACAAGGAGAGCTAGGATGACTTCCGAAGAAGTGCTGGTGGTAGCAAAAATGTTAGGGCTGGAAGACTTTCTTCCTTTGGCCCAAACCTTTAAAGGGTTTAACGATGTTGAGCTAATTGAATCTGACTTTCCTTTTGTTCAAAACAGAGAGGAAACAGAAAAACTTTGGAAAAAGCATTTAGAGTTATTTCCTGATGATTTTGATGGTTCGCTAGGAAGTGTTGTCTCTTTTTCTTTTTCTGGAAAGAAGTTAATTATAAAATACAGGAAGGCAAAGTTTTCTGAATATTGCGTCACTCAGAGACCAAAAACGCTGGACATTAATGATTGTTTTAATTATTGTCTGCCCTTATCTTTTGGAGCAGTAGCAACAACAAAGCCGACAAGAGATTCCGAAGAAGGCTATATTATCTTTGCTGAACGAGGGAATACGGCTTTTGACAACGGAAGAATAACTACTCTGCCCGGTGGATACTTTGATCCAGAACAAGATTGTAATTTCAAGAATATTATTTTGAGAGAATGCCTTGAAGAGCTGCATACTAGGCCTTCAAAGATTAAATTTATGGGAGTAATCTATAATCGCGAGGGGTCAAGGCAGCCATTAGTGGCTGTTCATCTCAAGCTTCCTTTTACTGCCGAGCAAATGGAAGAAGTAATAAATAATAGAGAAAGAGAAAAAGAGATAGGAAGACTATTTTTTGTTGAGAACAACGCGTTTGCGGTGCACGATTTTATTGCTGAAGAAGCTCGTCAGGGAAAAACATTAGCTATCCACGATGCGTGGAAGCTGATACTTTATTTTTCGGATACTTATAATTAGGTATCTTTTTTGTTTTCCTTCGTTGTTTGTGATATAATTAAAAAATGAATTGGCATTCTTTATTTTTGAATCTACAAGAATATGCCTATATCTTCATAGGATTATTTTTCCTGCTCCTTGTGCTTTCTTTGTTTTGGCAGGTTGCTCTAAAATTGTTCAAGAAAAAAGAAAAACCATTTCCTTTTACTTTGTTTTTAATTAGGATTTTCTCTTATTCTAATGCTGAAAATTGGGTTAGCTTAATGGAAGAGTTTTATCGTCAGCTGTTTTCAACTAATTCGCCTAAGATTTCTTTGGAAATTGCCAGAGTGAAAGATGAAATCAATTTTTATATTTCTGTTCCCAAGGATTTTGAATTATCTTTTCAAAAGAAAGTTCTTAAATGTTTTCCTGGGGCGCGTTTAGAAAAAGTAAACAAGTTTAACATTTTTTCTAAAAAAGAAGAAACAACTTGCGGCTGGATTAAGATTAAAAATTCTTCTTTTCTTCCTTTTTCCAATGATTCTTTTTCAATTTTTACTGAAGCGCTGCTTAGTTTAAAAAAAGGAGAAGAAGCAGTGATTCAAATAATATTAAGAAAGAAACAGAAGAGAAATGCTTTTGGAGCCAATATCAGAATTGTGGTTTCAGTTAAGGGTAAAAAAAGAAGCAAAGAAGTTTTTTCAACTTTAACCAATTGCTTTAAATCTTTTTTAAGCAAGTTTTCAATTAAAGAAGCGGAAAACCTAAAAGAATTTCTTTCCCTTTACAATTTTCGTTTATTTGATTTAAGACAAGTTGTTTTTTTAAAACCAGAAGAGCTGGCAGGCGTTTTTCAGTTTCCCGCTCCTTGCCTTAAAGATTGGGGGATATTAAGAACTAGAGAAGCGGCGATGCCATCAAATCTTTTCCAAAAAGGAATTCTTTTAGGATACAATCAATATCAAAAAGAGAAAAAAGAAGTGAGAATAAGCAATAAAGAAAGAATTGGTGTCTTTCTTGTTTTGGGCAAGTGGGGAACAGGAAAATCATCTTTTCTTTTTAATTTAATTGAGCAAGATATTCTTAATGAAGAAGGGGTGAGTGTTTTAGATGCGCAGGGTTGGTTATGGGAAAATGCTTTAGGCCTGATTCCTGAAAAAAGGACAGGAAAGGTTGTAATTTTTGACCCGCTTTCTCCAAAAAGAATAGTTGGTTTTAATCCGCTTGAAAGAACTTCTTTTAAGCAAAACAAAGAAAGATTGGTTGAAGTTATAAGCAAACGTTCTAAAGAAGACAAGGATATTATCCGTAATGCTTTGTTGCTTTTAGCTGAAGCTTCATTTACTTTAATAGAGCTGCCCCAGATATTTTCTGATATTAAGTGGAGAAATCAATTAGTTTCTCAGTGTAAAAATTACTCGGTCAAGAAGTTTTGGCTTAACCAAGAAAAAATGATGCGTGAAGATTTAACTCAAAAGTTTTCTTTTCTTGCTGAAGATGAAGTTTTAAGATTAACTTTAGGACAAAAGAAGAGCGCTTTTAATTTTAACGATATCATTAAGAATAAAAAGATATTTTTGGCTAATTTAAATAGAGAAAAAATGGGAGAGCAGGCCAGTACTTTTTTGGCAGAGCTTTTTTTGAGCCAAATTAATGATTCTGATTTTTGCTTGTATCTTGACGAAATTAATGCTGATTTTTCTCGGTTTTCACAATTGCGTCTTACTTCAGCTTGTCAGTCATTAAACAAAGAAATAGAAGAAGCGACGATTGCTTGTTTCAGAACAGGAATAAAAGAAGCGAAATTGTTGGGAGAAAAGTTTAATCCAGTTTTTTCCATGCAGGATTTAATTGAAATAGAGAATTTTAATTTTTATTTCAAACCTAGGGGAGAAATTAATCCTTTTAATGTTAAAACTTATCCGCCAAGGAAAATAGACAAAGAAAGAGTTTGGGAAATCAAAGAATATTGTGCTTTAACTTTTGGTAGAGACAAGGATTTAATTGAAGAAGAAATTAAAAAAAGAGCTATTGTTCCAGAGGATAAATTAAAGTATAATATCAAAAATTATGGCTGATGATTTTGACAAAAAAGCAAAAAAGGAAAACAGCTTTAATTCAAGAGAAGAATTAGAATTTGTAGAAGAATCCAAAGAAAAAGTAAAGTTAAGGGAGGGAGGAATAGGCGAATCGCCTTCTTTACAAGAGCTAGAAAAGTTTTTAAGGACAAAGAAAAAGCTGAAATCATTGTTAGAAGACAAGCGCAAACAAAAGGGCTTGGCTTATCGGTTGGGAATAAAGAGAAAGAAAGCAAACATTGACCAAGAAATAGAAGAGGTGGGAGAAGAGTATCACCAACTCTTAAATAGTATAAAAATGAAGACCGGCTACTCTGATGAAGAAGTTAAAGAATATATTGAAGGGGGAAGAGCGGAAAAAGTGAGCAATATTTTAGATGTTTTTCAAAAAGAGATTTTGGAAGCAAAAGAACGTTTTGGTCCAGCCAAAAAAGAACTTTTCAATCTTTTAAGTACTTCTTTTAAAGACAAAAGGACGCAGTTTTTACTGGGGAAAGCTTTAACTGGCACGGCTTTAGTTTCTCCTTCTTCCAGTTTTATCAATATTCTTACTTTAGGTTTTAATTCAGAATATGCGCCATTTGATTTTGGTTTTTCTTTGGGCAGCCAAACAATTCTTTTAAATGATGTTTTGCGGGAAAGAAGGGAAAAACAGATTGACAGACAAAGAGCGGTGAGGTTCTCTTTTAAGGAAAATGATTCTTTGGCAAAAGAAGAAATAGAGCTTAGGGACAGCGAGTTGGGAAAAGTAAAAAATGAATTGGAGGTTGTAACTACTTCTGAGCCAGAGATTATTTTGCCTCAGGAAGAAGAACCGGTTATTGAGGAAGAAGAAAAGCCGGTAGAGCAGCCCGAGCCAGTGGTTGAAAAGCAGCCTGAGCCAGAGATTATTTTGCCTCAGGAAGAAGAACCGGTTATTGAGGAAGAAGAAAAGCCGGTAGAGCAGCCCGAGCCAGAGTCAGAAGAAGAGAAAGAATTGTCTCTTTCTCAGCTTCAAAGAATAGAAGAAGAATTATTAACAGGCAAACCACCTAAAGAAAAAAAAGAATAATATGGTTCAAAAAGAGAAAATTATAATCCAGGGCAAGGATTTGATAGAAGAACTAGGTTTGGAATATTTGTCTTTGGAAGAACAAGAAGAGTTGTTGGTTAAAATAATTGAAGTGGTTTATAGCAGGGTTTTGGAAAGAGTGCTGGAAAGATTGACAGAAGGCGAGGCGGCGCAAGTTGCCGGGTTAATTAAGGAAGAACGTTTTGCTGAAGCTAATAATTTGTTAGAAGGCAAGGTTTTTGATTTTGATAAGATTTTGAGAAGAGAATTGTTTGACTTTGAGCAAGAAATAGTTCAAGCAATAAAATAAAGAGAAATGTTTTATTAAGCTATTTTTGAGTTGTTATTATGGATTTGTCTAAATTAAACAAAGAACAAAAAAAAGCAGTAACTTTTGGAGAAGGGCCTCTTTTAGTAGTGGCTGGAGCTGGTACTGGCAAGACCACGGTTTTAACTCATCGCCTTGCCTATTTAATTCAAGAAAAAGGAGTAAGGCCGGAAGAAATATTGGCCACGACTTTTACTGAAAAAGCAGCTCAAGAAATGGAAGAGCGGGTAGAAGAACTTTTGCCTTTTGGCTATTATGACTTTTGGATTTCTACTTTTCATTCTTTTTGCGACCGTTTATTAAAAAATTACGGCTTAACCATTGGTTTGCCTACTGATTACAAGCTTTTAGACCAAGCTGCTAGCTGGATTTTGGTTAAAAAGAACTTTGATAAGTTTTCTTTTTTAAAGCGCTACCGCCCTTTAGGCAATCCTACTAAGTTTATTCATGCTTTATTGGAGCATTTTACTGAATGCAAAAATGAAGGTATTTATCCTGAAGATTATTTGGAGTACGCTGATTCTTTAAAACAAAGTTTAAACGATATTCCTGATTCAGAAGAATACGAAAGAGTAAAAGAAATTGCCGAGGCTTATCAAGTTTATCAAAAGCTTTTATTAGATAACAGTTGTTTGGATTTTGGCGACCTTCTCAATTACACTTTGAAAATGTTTGATAAAAGAAAAGATTTGCTGGAAAAGTTTAGAAATCAGTTTAAATACATTTTGATTGATGAGTTTCAGGACACTAATTGGGTGCAGTATGAACTGATGCAAAAATTGGCTTTTCCGACGAACAACATTAATGTCTTACTAGACGATGACCAAAGTATTTTTTCTTTCTGCGGCACTTCTTTTAATAACGTGCTTCGTTTTAAAAAGGATTATCCTTTGGCCAAAGAAATTGTCTTAACTCAAAATTATCGTTCCTCTCAGAGTATTTTGGACCTGGCTTACAATTTTATCCAGCAGAACAACCCTAACCGTTTAGAATATCAATTAAATGAAATTAAAGAATTAAGAGAAGAAGCAAAGAAAAAAGGAATTGATTTAAAAGATTTTGTTAAGATTGATAAAAGACTGAAAAGCAATAGAAAAGAAGAAGGGTTGATTCAGCTTCTTTCTTTTGAATCGCAAGATGAAGAAATTACTGGAGTGATTAACAAAATATGGGAGATTAAAGAAATTGATCCTCAAGCCAAGTTTTCTGATTTTGCCATTTTGACAAGAACTAATGAATCAGCCAATAATTTCAGCCGAGCCTTAGAAAGAGCGGGTATTCCTTATCAATTTTTATCTTCCCGTGGCCTTTACAGCAATCCTTTAATTTTAGACCTCATTTCCTATTTCCGTGTCCTTCTCAACTTTTACGATTCCTTGAGTTTTTATCGGGTTTTAAGAATGCTTCCTTTTGATTTTTCTCCAGAAGAAGTTTCTCAAATATCTCATTTTTCAGATAAAAAAGGAATCAGTTTGTTTGAGGCAGTAGAAAACAGCTATCTTTTGAACAAATTTACTGCTGAAACAAGAGAAAAAATCAAAAAATTAACCAGTCTTTTAAGAAAACATTATCAATTATCTAAAGAGAAAAGCGTGGCTGAGGTTTTTATTCATATAATCAATGATTTGGATTATGCTAAGCATTTAGAAGGAAACGACGAAGAGGCCTTGAAGAGATGGGATTTAATTTATCAGTTTTATCAAAAAGCTAAAGAGTTTGAAAGCACGCAAAACGACTCCAGATTAGTGTCTTTTGTTGAACAAATTCAAATGGAAATGGAGGCGGGCGAGGAAGGAGCCTTGAAGACAGATTTAAACAGCAAATTTGATGCGGTTAAGGTAATGACCGTACATTCAGCCAAAGGTTTGGAGTTTAAATATGTTTTTGTGGTTAATTTAGTGAGAAGAAAGTTTCCTTCTGACGAAAGAAAATCAGTTATTGAAATTCCTAAGGATTTAATTAAAGAAGTTTTGCCTAAGGGAGATTTTCATCTACAAGAAGAAAGAAGGCTGTTTTATGTTGCTTTGACGAGAGCCAAAAGAGGTTTGTTTCTGACTTGGGCTTTGGATTATGGGGGTAAAGAATTGAAAAAGCCTTCTCCGTTTTTAATTGAATCCGGCTTGATTAATGAAGAAGCAGTAAAAAACAATTCTTCTAAAAAGAACTTTTCTTTTAAGAAATATTTCAATAATGGGTTTAAGCTGGAATCAAATGAAACTAATGTTTCTGGCCGGGCAATAAAAGATTTTCTTCCTGATCACTTTTCTTTTTCCCAGATTGCTTCGTTTAATAAATGTCCTTTGCAATACAAGTTTGCTCATGTTTTGAAGATTCCTGCTCGAGGAAAACCTATTTTTACCTTTGGCAAAACTATTCATAGCGTTTTGCATAAATTTGTGTTCTTGACAGTTAATAGCGTTGAGCAGAAAGATTTATTTGGCGAGAAAAAAAATGAATACGTTCCTAGTTGGGAAGAGTTGCTAGAGATTTATGAAAAAGAGTGGGTTGATGATTGGTATGAATCAGAGAAAGTTAAAAAAGAATTTTATGAAAAAGGGAAGAATGCTTTAAAGCTTTTTTACAATGATTTTATTAATAAAGATATTAAAGTGGCGATGATTAATAATGAGCCAGCCTTGGAGAAAGATTTTAAGATAAAGCTTAATGGTGATTATTTCATTGGGGTTATTGACAGGATTGATGTTTTGGATAAAGATGCAGTAGAAATCATTGATTACAAAACTGGGGAACCGAAGAAAAATTTGGCTAAAGATGATAAATTGCAATTATTGATTTACGGCTTGGCTGCAGAGAGAATTTTTAATCTTCGTCCAGCAAAATTGACTTATTATTATCTGGAAAACGGTTCTACTCGCTTTTTTGCTCCCAAAGAAGGAGAAATAGATAAAGTAGAAGGAGAGGTTAAAGAAACAATAGCCAAGATAAAGAGAAGCAATTTTAAGCCTACGCCTGGTTGGCAATGCAATCACTGCGATTTTAAGGAAATTTGTCCCCATAGGAAGTTTTAATGAAAGGAGTATAATAGAAAAATGAAAAAACAAAACATTACAATTTTAGGAGATGGAGCTTGGGGCACGACCTTGGCCATTTTGCTTTTTAACAATGGCCATAATGTCTCTGTTTGGAGTGTTTTCCCTGAGCATCTAGATTTATTGAATAAGGCCAGAGAGAATAAAAAATATCTTCCTGGGATTAAGATTCCTGAAGGCATTGTTTTTGAAAAAGACTTAAGCAAAGCTATTGATAAAAGCGAATGGATTATTTTCGCCATTCCTTCCAAGTTTTTTAGAGAAGTAGCAAGAGAGGTTAAAAAGACAAAAATTCCTTTAAGGAAAAAGATATTTGTTAATGTTGCTAAGGGCCTGGAACAGAAAACTTTGAAAAGAATGACCGAGATTTTAAAAGAAGAGTTGGGAAATGTTCAAATAGCTGTTTTATCCGGACCAACAATTGCTATTGAGGTAGCCAAGAAGATGCCAGCCATTGTGGTAGCAGCTTCTAAGAATAAACAGGTAGCCAAAAGAATGCAGGACATATTTTCCACTGAGTATTTCAGAGTATACACTAGTTCGGATGTGGTTGGCGTTGAATTAAGCGGCCCCTTAAAAAACATTATTGCTATTGTGGCTGGCATTTCTGATGGTTTAGGTTTTGGTGCTAATGCTAAGGCGGCTATTTTAACTAGAGGCATTGTAGAGATTCAGCGTTTGGGAAAGAAAATGGGAGCTAGAGCTAAAACTTTCTCTGGCATTGCTGGTTTGGGAGATTTATCCACTACTTGCATTAGTCCAGAAAGCAGAAACAGAACATTTGGAGAGAGAATTGCTAAAGGAGAATCAATGGAAAAGATTATTCAAACAACAGAGGGAATTATTGAAGGGGTAACTACAGCTGAAGCAGTTTATCAGATGAGCAAAAAGTATAAAGTAGATATGCCTTTGGCTAATAATGTTTACGAAGTAATTTATCTAAGAAAGAATCCGAAAACAGCTTTAAAAGAACTGATGACCAGAAAGAGAAAGGCAGAGTAGTCTTGACTAATAATATTTTTAAGATAAAATAATATAATATGAAAATCAATGTTTTTATAGAAATACCGAAAGGGAGTTGCAATAAATACGAGCTGGATAAAGAAACAGGAAAGATTGTTTTAGACAGAACTCTTTATTCTTCTGTCTATTTTCCTTTTGAGTACGGATTTATTGAAAACACCTTGTCTGAAGATGGGGACCCTTTAGACGTGGCTGTTCTTTCTACTAATCCTACTTTTCCAGGTTGTCTAGTGCCAGCCAAAGTTATTGGCCTTTTAAACATGGAAGATGAAAGCGGGATTGATTACAAAATTATTGCTGTCCCTGATGATAAAATTGACCCTCGTTTTAAAGAAATAAACAATGTTTCTGATTTATCAGAGCATCAAAGAAAAGAGATTCAAGAATTTTTTGAGATTTACAAAAGACTTGAGCCGAATAAATGGGTAAAGGTCGTTGGTTTTGAATCAAAAGAAAAAGCAGAAGAAATAATTGAAAAATGCAAGACAAAGAATACAAAGTAAATAAAAACAAGTGCGTTGGCTGCGGCACTTGTGTTGCTGTTTGTCCTCAGGGAATGGAGATGGGCAATGATAATAAAGCAGTGGTTATCAGTTCAGCCATGACTGAAGAGTGCGGCGGAGAAGACCTTTGCGCTTATAGCGCTATTGAAGCAATTAATGGGGCTAGATTGGCTGATGAAGAAGAGTAGGGTAGCAGTAGCTTTGTCTGGAGGAATTGACTCTGGAATAGCGGCTAGTATTTTAAAAGAACAAGGATTGGAAACGGTTGGAGTCTTTATGCGCTTGAATCCTGATTTTAAGGGAGCAGAAGAAAAAGCGAAAGGAATTGCCAAGGTATTGAATATTCCTTTTTTTGTTCTTGATTTAAGAAAGGAGTTTAAAGAAAGAATAATCAAGCAGTTCTTAGAAGAATTAAAAAAAGGAAACACTCCTAATCCTTGCGTTTTCTGCAATGAACAAATCAAGTTTGGTTTGTTTTTTGAAAAAGCTAAGGTTTTTCAACCAGATCTTTTTGCTACTGGTCACTATGCGAGAATAAAAAAAGAAGGAAAGGAAATTAAACTTTTGCAGGCCAGAGACAAAACTAAAGACCAAACATATTTTTTATGGCGCTTGAATCAGAAAAAGTTAAGCAAAGTTCTTTTTCCTTTAGGTAATTTATTGAAGGAAGATATTAAAAGAGAGGCTCAAAACAAGAATTTTCCTGTTTTTCCCTATAGAGAATCTCAAGAAATCTGTTTTATTCCAGAAAAATCAGAGCAGTTCTTGAAAAAGAATTTAAAAACAAAAAAGGGAAAAATTATTGACGAGAAGGGCAGGGTTTTAGGAGAACACCAAGGGCTTTGGTTTTACACCATTGGTCAAAGAAAAGGAATTGGCTTAGGAGGAGGTCCGTATTATGTAATAAAGAAAAATTCTAAAAGCAATGTTCTAATTGTGAGTAAAGATGAAACCTTGCTTTTCCAAAAAATAATTGAATTGAAAAAAGTTAATTGGTTGAGAAAAGTAAAGCTTCCTTTAAAGGTAAAGGCCAAGATAAGGTATGGACAGAAAGAAGCTTTAGCCAAAGTTTATTCAAAAAACAAAAAAATTATCTTAGAGTTTGAAAAAAGTCAAAGAGCAATAACTCCTGGCCAATCAGCAGTTTTTTACCAGCAAGGAGAGCTGCTGGGAGGAGGAATAATAATATGAAAGTTACTAGTAAAACAAAGCTGGATAAATTATTAAGGAATAAAAAAGCAGAAAAGATTTTGATGGAACAGGGATTGCCTTGCGTTTCTTGTCCTTATGCTCGTTACGAAACAGGCGAGTTTGAATTAGGAGAAGTTTGTAAAAGATATGGCCTTGATGCTAAAAAAATAATTGAAATCTTGAATAAGAATCTGTGAATAAAAAGGTTTTGTTTGTTTTTTTTGGTTTGGTTTTTTTAAATCTCTTTTCTTGGGGCGTTGTTCAGTATGTTAATCAAAATTACTTAAAAGTAGTTTTTTTTGATGTTGGCCAAGGAGATGCTATTTTCATTGAAACTCCTTTTAAACATCAGATTCTGATTGATGGAGGGCCGAGCCGAGAAAAAATTATTGAAAAATTGAGCGAAGAAATGCCTTTTTGGGATAGAACTATTGATTTGATTGTTTTGACCCATCTTGATACAGACCATGCTACTGGTTTGTTTCAGGTATTGAAAGAATATGAAGTAGGAAGCGTCTTGTGGAATGGTTTGGGGAAGAATGAGGAATGGGAAAGTTTGCTTAAGCAAGAAGGAGCAGAGATTATTCAAGGCTCAAGTCTGTCAGCCAATAATGTCTTTTTTGATATTTTAAATAATTCTTCTTCTAGCGGAGGAGATTCTAACGACAACTCTTTTGTTCTAAAAATGACTTATCAGAACAACTCCTTTCTTTTTACTGGAGATGTTTCTTCTAAAAGAGAAAATGAATTTGCTTCTGATATTGATATTTTGAAAGTAGCTCATCATGGTTCAAAATACTCAACCTCAGCAGAGTTTTTAACCAAAACTTCTCCTCGGCTTGCTGTTGTTCAAGTAGGAAAAAACTCTTATGGCCATCCCTCAGAAGAAGTTTTGACAAGGCTGAATAATTTTGGTATTAAAACATTAAGAACAGACATTGACGGAGACATTAAACTTGTCTCTAATGGGAAGGATATAAAAATAATAACTAAAAAAGCTTATGAACTTTCCAATTTTTAAGACTAAAATGGGTGGCGATAGAAAGTTTAATCTTTCTGATCCCAAGGAAAGAGAAGAATATTTTAAATTAAAATGCGGACCAGAAATAGAAAAGATTAAAGAGTATCTTAAAGAGAATACTTTTATTGCTTATCTTTTGGGCAAGAAAAGTTCAGGCAAGGGAACTTATTCAAAAATGTTTGCTGAAGTAATAGGAGAGGATAAGATTGACCATCTTTCTATTGGAGACATGATTAGGTCTTTGGACGAAGAAATTAAAGATGAGCAGAAAATAATGGATTTTTTGAAAAAGAATTATCGCGGATTTTATTCTTTGGAAGAAATCATGGAAAGTTTAAAAAACAGAAGCACTCAAAAGCTTTTGCCCGATGAATTGATTTTGGCTTTGGCTAAAAGGGAGATATCAAAAAGAGGTGGCAAAGCTATTTTCCTTGATGGTTTTCCTAGAAACTTGGACCAAGTTAACTTTTCTTTATTTTTCCGTGATTTGGTTGAGTATAGAGAAGACCCTGATATTTTTGTTCTTATTGATGTCCCCATGAATGTCATTAACGAAAGAATAAAATGGAGAAGAGTTTGTCCTAAGTGTAATGCTTCCCGTAATTTAAAACTTCTTCCTACTTCTAAAATTGGTTATGAAAAAGGTGAATACTATTTGATTTGTGACGAACCAGGATGCCAGGGAGGAAGAATGATTATGAAAGAAGGAGATGAAAAAGGAATTGAGCCAATTAAAGAGCGCTTATTAATGGACGAAGAAGTTATGAAGAAATCATTTTCTCTTTATGGCATTCCTAAGATTCTTTTAAGAAATGCTATTCCAGTTGATGTAGCGAGAGATTATGTTGATGACTATGAAATGACCCCTGCTTATTCTTTTAAAGGAGAAGGGGACAAGATTGAAGTAATTGAAGAACCGTGGATAGTGGCTGATGATGAGGGTATTTCGTGCGTTAGTTTGCAAGCAGCGCCAGTAGTAGTGGCAATGATAAAGCAACTTGTTGATATTCTAAAGTTATAGTACAATAATCTTGGCCCTGTCGTTCAAAAAATTCCGAACACCTTTCAAGTCGGGAGCTATAATCTTCAATTGCTGTGGCAATTGAATGTGGCACCCACCATTAGGAATCTACGGATTCTTTTTGAAAGGGACGGGGCCTTTTAAGGGCGTGTGGCGGAACCGGCAGACGCGTACGCTTCAGGAGCGTATGAGGCAACTCATGTGGGTTCAACTCCCACCATGCCCACTATGAAAATTATTGTATTATTAACAGCGCTTTTGCTGATTTTTTGTTTTTTCGTTTTTTTTGAGTTGAATGCTGAAGTAACAATAAATCATTGTGTTTTTCAAGCAGAAACAGCTATTTTGCCTAAAGAACTGGAAAAAGGATTGAGCCAAAGAGATTCCTTAGAGCAAAATCAAGGAATGCTTTTTCTTTTTCCTTCTTTAAGGAAACCCGCTTTTTGGATGAAAGGAATGAATTTTCCTTTAGATATTTTATGGCTTAAAGGAGATGCAATCGTGGAAATAAATGAAAATGTCCCTTTGTTTACTCAAGGAAACGTGACAACAATTATACCTCATCAAGAAATTAACAAAGTTTTGGAATTAAAACCAGGAACTGCTTCCGAGTGTGAAATTAAGCCAGGAGACAAAGCAACTTTCCGTTATTATTTTGAGTTAAATAAAGAAACGCCTTAGAAGCGTTTTGATTATTGGTCGCAATTGCTGAACGAAGCTTGAACCTTTTTTGAGCAAAATCTCGAATGATTGCCGCGCTTCGCGTGGTATAAACCAAAACGGAACGCTCGGGCGGGGTGGGCAGAAAAGGGGGTGAGGGGGAAATGAATGCCCGCCCCGTCCTCGCTTTCGTCGCCTCCGAATTTCGTGCCAACTAAGTTGGCACGCCGCCTTAATTTTATTTTTTCTTTAACGGTAAATCTTTTACAATGCCACTTTGACAATAAACCCAATAATTACACTTCCAACGATCCCTATTCCAATTATCGGAGCATAAGCTCTAGTAATAATTGCGGACGGCAAACTTAAGCCAGTGCCCAACAATAAACCGGTCAACGCCGGATGTATCCCCGGTTCGGTATTCGGGATCAGAAAACCAATCATAAATCGTTCAATAAATGCGGCTGACATTGCTTC
>CAZPGI010000010.1:0-14466 GCA_964586365.1 uncultured Candidatus Saccharibacteria bacterium | reverse complement strand
AAAAAGAGGAACAATTACCAAAAAAAGGAGAAAAAAAGTATTGAAGCAAGCTAAAGGCTACAAATGGGGAAGAAAGTCAAAATACAAAATGGCAAAACAGGCAGTAATGAAGGCTGGTGTTTATTCTTATCGCGACAGAAAAGTAAAAAAGAGAGAAAAAAGAGCTCTTTGGCAAACCAATATCTCTGCTGCAGTAAGAGCCAATGATTTAACTTACAGCCAATTTATTTCTTTACTTAGAAAAAACAAAATTGAAATTGATAGAAAAATCTTGGCTCAACTGATAAAAGAAAACCCTGAGATATTCAACAAGATTTTGGAAGTGGTAAAATCTTAATCACAGCTTCAGCTTTTTCTAAGATATTAGAAAAAACAAAATAAAAACAAAACCGCCGTTGGGGCGGTTTTTTATTTTACTACAATTATTTTAGCATCTTGGAGAATATTTTTTGAATATTTTAATAAATAACTTGCATTAATTGCTTAGCCACTTCTCTATCTTTTCCTTTTATTAAACGCACAAGTACAGAGGGATCAAAGTCTTTTTAAATTTTTTGAATAATTTTTATCAATCAAAATACATTCCCTTCCGGGAGAAAGAAATTTTTAAATATTAAAATTTTTAGCTAATTGAAGTTGTGATTGACGAAACCTGCCCACTATATCATAAAGCTTCTTTCTGTCCACTAATCCCTTTGTTTCAACAAAAGGGGTTTTCAGTCTATCCATACGTTAAGCTCTACTGAAGTAACGGGACACCGGCCGTAATCAAGGCCTACGTCGAAATCGCTCTTGATTACAAATATGCTTCCGTTGCTCAAAGTGAGAGCAAACGAACCTCCCGCGTCTTTGGCTTCAAGAATTTCCAGTCCTACCAGATTTTTCGCATCTTTATCTCTTAGCTGTTTTTTCATTGCAATTCCTCTTGTCAAATGACCGAAAAAGAATATATCACAGAAAGAGATTTTTCAAGAAAAAAAGAGACCTTATGTCCCGATTTGTTAATCGTTTCCGGCTACTGCGGCCAGGGTCTCGGACATTTTCACTGGTGCTGACTTGAATCCATCACCAATAAAATTTTTCTTCCACCTCTTTTAAAGGCTGAAGAATAGATTGGCCTCCCTCTGAAAAGCCTCTTCATTTAAAGAACTATGTATTACGTTTTCCATAGCTGAGCAACCGAAAAGACCTCTGATGGTTCCTTTTCCTGCTTTTAACGGATCATAATGTCCCACCAGAACATTCAGTCTATTAATCGCGTCTTCTCCTTCGACGAGAAAAACGATACACTTTCCAGACGTGAGAAACCTTACCATGTCTTTGTAGAAATACTCGTTCCTGCATGAGGACCAAATTGCGTCTACGTTTTTTTCGTTTAGCTGTACCTTTTTCATTTTTATGATTTTCAGGTCAAAAGACCTAATCATCTTAAAAATGTCTTCCTGGATACCTCTTTCGAGGCAATCAGGCTTAAGAAGCCCAAAAGATTGGTTCATTTCTTCACCTCTTTTTCTTTTTGGTCAATCTATAATTTAATTCCCAAAGAGCTGTTTTGTTGCTATCATATTTTAACAATTTTACCGCTTTTTTAAAAGGGAGCCAAGCGTAATCGACATGCTCCTTTCCTATCTCTATATTTTTTGAAGACACTTTTACGCCAAAAGACAATTCAGGTACCACAAAAATCCCCTTGCCCCACCTATGTTTACCGATATTCACTACAGGTATAGTGGTCATTGAGTCTAATTTTATAAATTCCGATTGTTTGTCTATTTTTGCTTCTTCAAACGATTCCCTTTTAGCTGTTTCTAGCGGAGTTTCTTTTCCCTCTGTGCCCCCAGAAATTCCCTGCCAAAACTTAAGGTCTCGTCTTTTAAAAATGGCATACAAATAACGTTTTTTTTCTTTATAAAATGGAAATATTAATATTTGAATTGGTTTTCTCATAGTTCTCTATTTTTTCCTAAAACGCAATATGGATCAATTGCGTTTATGTCGTTATATTTCCACAAGGCTCGACTCCTGCACCCCCCCTCGACAATTATTATAATTTTTACAATTATTGCAAACTTCGTTTCCGCACAATTTTACTGTTTCTTTTAATTGAAATAGGGATACCGTTCTTTCTTGCATAGTTAATTATTTCGAATAAATCTTTTCTAATTAAGGGCTCTCCTCCGTAAAATCTTAATCACAGCTTCAGCTGGAATATCTTTAGAGTATTCAAGCAAAAGCTCTACCCCGCAATCAATCATCTCCTGAAGAGATGATTTTTTGAATTTTCTAACCAACACCGTTGGTCCGGAGAAAAAAGGCTCTAAAACAATATCTCCTCTTTTTCCTTTTTTAGCCAATTTCTTGCTTTCTTTTTCATTTCTAGCAACAACAATTAATAAATTGTCTTTAAAAAAAACTCGGCCGGCTTTTAATAATTCCACATCAGAACCATTAAAGTTCTTTTTTAATGAAAATAATTGGTTTAGTTTTTGAGAAAAAATCGGGTCAGTTAAAATACAGCCACCAGCAGGAAGAGGAATGTTTTTTATCTTAAACTTTTTTGCCAAAGACAATTGTTTTTTTCTTGACCGACCCTTAATATCGCAAAACCACTCTCTCTTAATTAAGCCCCTTTTCTCAGGAATAGTTTCTTTTAATAATTTCAAAGACAATGGTCTGACAATTATTCCTGACAATCCAGCTTTTCTTTCTAGCAATTCCAAGGCTTGTTTGTTTTGAGAAAACGGCCTCTGGCCAAGCACTTCTCCTGTGGCCACAAAATCATATCCCTCTTTTTTCATTATCTGCTTGGCTTTTTTTAACATTAAAAGATGACAATCAAGACAAGGATTCATTCCCGAACCTCGGCCATACTGAGGATCTTTGACTATCTTCAAATGTTCTTGAGAAAAATCAACTTTCTTTAATTTTAATCCCAGGTCTTTTGCTGCTAATTGCGCTTTTTGACAATTAAAGAAATAGGAAAAGAAGCAAACAAGCGTAACAGCAATACCCTTTTCCTTTAAAAGCAAAACGGAAAGAAGAGAATCAAGTCCGCCAGAGAATAAAACTAAAGCTTTTGGTTTCTTATTCATAGAAGGCATTAACAACATCTTTCTTCTCCAACCAGCCCCTTCTTGCCTGAAAAACTCCAAACTTCATATTGTTCATTTGACTTTTGCTATGCGCATCAGTGCCAATTACTAATTTCACTCCGCATTCTTTAGCTCTTCTAGCTGCTTCAGCGCTTAAATCAGCTCTTTCTGAAGAATTAATTTCTAAAGCGACTTTGTATTCTTTAGCTACCTTGAATATCTTTTCCAAATCAAGCTCAAACCCTTCTCTTTTTTGCAGTATTCTGCCAGTCGGGTGATTAAGAATCTTCACATAAGGATTTTTTATGGCCTTAATTATTCTTTCTGTCATTTCTTTTTCCGACATTTTAAAGTTAGAGTGAATTCCAACAGAAACATAGTCCAGCTTCTTTAAAACCTCATCTTTAATATCCAAAGAGCCGTCATTCAAGATATTAGCTTCCACTCCTTGAAAAATCTTAAAACCATTGAACTTTTCGTTGAGCTTTTTAATATGTTTATTCTGCTCTAATAATCTTTTTTCATCCAGCCCTTTTTCTATTTTCAAAAACTTAGCATGGTCTGATATTCCCAGATATTTATACCCCAAGCTCATTGCTTGATTAGCCATCTCTTCAATAGAATCTTCTCCGCCATCCCAATTACTATGGCAGTGAAAATCTCCTTTAATGTCTTTTAATTTCAATAATTGAGGCAATTGTCTTTTCTCAGCCGCCTCTATTTCTCCTGCGTCTTCCCGAAGTTCTGGCGGTATCCATTCCATCCCCAGTTTTTCATAAATCTCTTCTTCAGCTTCTCCTTTTATCTTTTTCTCATTTTTAAAAAGTCCGTATTCGTTCAGTTTTAATCCTTGCTTAATAGCAATCTTTCTTAAAGCGATATTATGCTCTTTGGAGCCAGTAAAATACTGCAAAGCAGAACCAAAAGAACCCAAAGAAACCAAACGCAAATCCATATCCAGCCCTTTTTTAGTTTTAACTGAAGAACGAGTCTCTCCCTTACTCACTATCTTAACCACTCCTTCTAAAGAAACAAAGGTTTTCATTATCTTTTCCACTAGATATTTATCTGAGCTGTCTTTAACGGCTATTAAAAAATCAACATCGCCGATGGTTTCTTTTCTTCTTCTGGCTGAACCAGCCACGGAAATCTTTTCTACTCCTTTTATCTGGCCTAATTTCTTTTCAATCGCTTCAAGGTCGCTTAAAACATCTTTAAGTAAAAAACGGCCTTTTGATTGTTTTAAAAAAGCAATAGCTTCCCCTATGTTCTTTTCCATCTTTTCTCCAAAACCAAACAAAGAAGCTATTTTATGCTCTTCAACTGCTTTTTCCAAATCTTTTAAAGTTCTGATTCCCAGTTCTTCATAAAGTCTTTTGATTCTTTTTCCGCCCAAGCCCTCTACTTTTGTAAGTTCATCAACAGCTACGGGAGTAGTTTTTTTTAATTGCTCATAATATTTAATCTTTCCTGTTTTCAGATATTCTTCAATTTTAGCAGCAATGCTTTCTCCTACCCCAGGAATCTTTTTCAATCCTTTTAATCCTTCTTTTTGGTAAACATCTAAAACGTCTTTTTCTAAATTATCAATTGCCAAAGCTGCCTGCTGATAAGCTTGAGGCTTAAAGGGTATTTCTTGTATTTCCAAGAATTCTCCAATCTCAAATAAAAGTTGAGCTAATTCCTGATTTCTCATTTTTTGTTAGTATCATCTAAGGCTTCGCTTATCTCTGGCCTGATTCTCCTCTTCCTCTGATTATTGTTGAAAAAATCCATGATATTGGCATGAATACCTTTAACAGAAACCTGCACTTCATCGCTAATACCAAGAAGAATCAATACTCCTATCAGTCCTAAGCAACCAGCAATAACAAAAGTAAGGGAAAAACCAAATTTCATAATCATATAGCCGCTTACTATTCCGGCTAAACCAGTACCAAGTCCGAGCGAAGAATTGTCCAAGCTCCACTCTGAAGCTTCTTTGCCCCTATCAATATGCTTGGTAAATATAGCTCTCCAACCGGCCACAGCCATAGCCATGCCTAAACCATAAAAGAATTGAAGCAAATAAATATGCCAAGGAAAAACAGCTAAAAGGTAGCCAAAAGGAACAAGAGAGGCAATGAAAAGACCAGAAACCAAAAAGAAATAATCATCTTTTTCTCCTGCATGCTTATCAAGCAGAGTGCCTACTGGAAACTCAAGCAAAGCCTTCACTATCCAATAGATAGCTGTAGCTGTCCCCACCACCAAAGCTGTTCCTCCTTGAATTCTGTCTAAAACAAAAATTGGAAAAATCGGAGAAACCAATCCCCAACCAGTAAAAAAAGCGATGTCAGAAAGAATAAGATATTTAACTATTTTGTTTATCTTCATTATTTTTATTCAGCACTTTATTGTTCATTAAATTAAAACCTGTTCTGACAATATAAACTAAGCCAAAAGAAGAGATAAAAATCTCTGCCGCCCTAATAATCAAAGTAAAAGCAGCAGCCATTGAGGCAGTCAAACCGAGAGAAAGAAAAGCAGCTGCTTGAATAGCTTCGTGCGAGCCCAAAGAAGTAGGAATAGGAACCATGCCAGAAATGTAGGAAAAACCAAGAATGGCCAAGGAATTAAGAAAACCAACATTAGCTCCTAAGAAATAAACCAAAAGCCAAACCCTTAATTGCATTACCCCTGCCCGAAGAATGGAAATAAACAATCCCTTGTAGACAGCTGGGTTTTGAAGCCGGAAAAAATCAAAAATCATATTCTCTACCTCTAAGAAACTGCTATTCTCGCTAATTTCCTTACCGCTAAATCTTTTAACAACCGCATGAACAATGCTTTTTTTGTTTAAAAGATGAGAATAAAAATATATTAGAATAAGAGCAAAAAACAAAAAAGCTCCACCAAAGATAAAAAGCAATTGCTTGGACCAAAGCCATTCTTTGCCAGAAATAAAAAAGCAAAGCCCTAATACTACTACTGATAAATTAATGGTCCACTCCAAAATTCTTTCTACAATGACCGAAGAAGCTGTTTTTGACCAATTAAGCTTTTTCTTTTTAGCCAAACCGTAAACCCGAAAAGCTTCTCCAGCCATAAGCACAGTGGGGAACATATACATAATAGCGTAACCCCCGAAATAAATCTTAAAAAGCTCAAACAAGGAAATAGGAATACCGTCGCTATTTAAAATAATCTTCCACCTCAAAGTGCCTAAATAAACAATCAAAAAAGTTAAAAGAATAATAATAGCTGCTTGCTCAAGAGTAAACTCTGAAAAAGCCTTGCCAATCTCTGCCCAACCAATCCATTTACCCAAAAAAACGAAGATAACTGCTCCGAGAACAAAAGAAAGAAAAATTAATATAAAAGGCTTTTTCATCTCTTTTGCATTTTAATACAAAAAAGGCCGCCCTGCAAGCGGTTCTTTCCTTTTAATTTTTTGATAAAAGTTTGCTGGTCAAAAAAGGAACTACTGCTGTTTCCACTTCTGACCAAGCATATTGATGACCAGGTATGCTTAAAGCCTCGGCCAAAGAAATGTTTTTCCCTTCTACTTTTGATTCAATCCATTTTAAGGGCGCTTCAACCAGAGAAAGCATAAGCTGGCTTTTATCTCCAATTGATAAAATATCCCTACCTTCATTGTTAAGAATCAAAATATTATTGCTTTCAATTTCTTTAGACCAAAAGGGAGTGCCCATTTCAACGGCAAAAACATTGTTCATTCCTTGCAGATTGCTCATCGCTGCTCTCACAAAACCAGCCCCATTGGACAAACCGGCTAGCAATACTTTATCTTTCGGATTTTCTTCAATAAACTTTTTGATATTTTCCGCTAAATCCCTTGATTCGCTAGGAAAAAAGAAAAACATTTCTTTGGTATAGCCAATTTTACCGATAATAGTTTCCTGAGTGCGGTAATAAGGGACAACCGCTGCTTTGTAGTTCATTTTTTCAATCTCACTTTTTAAATTATCAATAATTGGCTTAAAGTCATAAGCTTTTTCCGGAGCAACCGTGCCATAGCCTCCAGAATTAAAAATAATAACCACATCGCTTACTGCTCCAGCTTCTTTAAGCTCTTGACCAAAAACTTGGCTATTTTCTTTGACAAAAACAAAATCAAGCCAGCAAAAAGAAACAACTATTATGGTTATTAAAGAAAAGACAACTATTTTTTTTCTTTTGGTCATTTTAGCTTTCTTCGTAATTAATCTTTATAATCTGATAAAGATTACTTCCTACTGAAACAGTATCTCCTACTTTTTTGCCTAGAAAAGCTCTACCCACCGGTGATTCGTTGCTTATCTTTCCTTCAAAAGGATTAGCTTCCAAAGTACCGACTATCTTAAACTGCTTTTCTTGAGAAAGATTCTCTTTCAAAACCAGACTCGCTCCCAGAGAAACCTTATCTTTTTCTACTGGATTGGAAATAAGGGCATGATTTTTCAAAATTGATTCCAACTCTTCTAGCCGGACATTCAGTCCTTCTAATCCTTCTTCGTAAGAAGTAAAATCAGGATTGATGTCTTCTCCTTCAAAAAAGGCTGGCGCTCCTTCTTTAAACTTTTCCTGCTTTAATTTCTTTAAATTATCGTATTCTTGTTCTAATTCTTCCAGTTTTTGTTTTGTTAAATAATATATTGGCATATTTTTCAAGATTAATAAAGAGAAACTCCCCTCTGAAGGGGAGCTTCCAGATATTGTCCTATTAATTTTAATTATTCTTTGTTGAGGACTCCCCTTCTTTTTGAGGTTAGCGTAAAAATAACCAACCAAGCCAAAATGCTTTTGGCTGTGCAGAGATTGCTATAAATTTTATTGGTCCTCTCCATATATTATCATTCTAGCCATAATTATAATTTTGTCAATAGCAATTTGACAAAGAATATTTTTCCCTTAGAATGAAACCATGAAAAACAAATTGATTAAGATATTATTCGTTTTGGTTGTAATTATCCTAGCTTGGCTTTTTCTTAATAATCTAAACAATGAAAACCAAGAATTAATTTCCAAAAACATTGTTGTCAACAAAGGAGAAAACGCCAAAGATATTGCTTTTAAACTAAAGCAAGAAAGAATAATCAATGACCCTCATTTTTTTCTTTTCCTTGTTTTTCTAGAGAAAGACTGGAATAAATTGCAGGCAGGAGAATATTTGCTTAATTCAGAAATGAGCAATCAAGAAATCATTAACGCTCTAGTCCAAGGAAAAACAATTAAAGAAACTGTTACTATTATTGAAGGTTGGAACACCTGGGACATTGCTCAATATCTGGAAAGCAAAGGATTATTTTCTCAAGAAGAAGCAATAAAAAGCATTCAGGAATTTAAACCCAATCAGTTTGATTTCCTCAACGACAAACCAAAAAACTTGGGCCTAGAAGGATATATTTTCCCGGACACCTATTTTTTGGAAAAGAATGCTACTTTGGAAGATTTTCTTAATAGGGCATTAGAAAACTTTGGTCAAAAACTTACTCCTGACTTAAGAGATGAGATCAAAAAACAAAACAAAAGCATTTTTGAAATTGTCACCATGGCCTCTTTATTAGAAAAAGAAATAATTTCTTTTGAGGATAAGCAAATAGTTTCTGGTATTTTATGGAAAAGATTAAAAGCTGGCATTCCTTTACAGGTTGACGCCACTCTTCTTTATCCCCTTGAAGACAATTCTCCTTACAATACCTATAAACATCTTGGTCTGCCTCTTGGGCCTATCTGCAATCCTGGGCTAGAAAGCATTAAAGCTGCTATTTATCCTCAAAACAGCCCTTATTGGTACTATCTTTCCAAGCCAAACAAAGAAACAGTTTTCTCTAAAACCTTGGAAGAGCATAATCTGGCTAAAGCTAAATATTTAAAATAATGTTTGCTGAGAAATCTTTGACTTGTTTTCTGGAGAAGAAAAAATGTTTACCTTGCCAAACTCTCCATCAAAACCCGGACTAATGCTTAGCCTTCCTTCTCTTACTCTCTTCACTCCTTCTCCAATCAAACTAGAAACTCTTCCAATCTCCTCAATAGAAGTATCTAAAAGAACATTAAACTCTGAGCCAAAGGCCTTAATCAGCTTGTCATATTCTTTTTTTACTGCCAAAGAGCTTACTCCCTTGCCTAAGCCCTCAGCAATAATTTCTTTCAGGGGAACCAGCTTTTTAAAAGGAATAGCTTTTTCTGGAACAAAACCCTGCTCTTGATCACTGATTTTAACAGAGCGGTTAGCCACGCCAATAGTTAAAGGCCGGCCGCAAACAGGACAAAGCTCATTGTATTTTTCTGATTCTTCTGGACTGAGACAAACCTGGCAAAGCCGATGGCCGTCATAATGATATTTCCCTTCTTCAGGATAAAACTCAATGGTATAGAGAAGCTTGGCTGGGTCTTTTGTTTTTATGGCTTGAATAAAAGAAAAATAGTCAAGGTTTGTATCAAAAACATTAGCTTCTCTTCCTAGCTTTTCTGGGCTGTGAGCATCGCTATTGGAAATAATGCAAAGTCTACGGCCATCTGGTATTCTCCAAAGCATGGCTGGATCAGCTGAAAGCCCGCTTTCTAAAGCAAAAATATGGGGAGACAATTCTTCAAAGCATTCTTCTACTGAATCAAATCCTGATTTAGAACCAAAAATACTAAACCAAGGAGTAAGACAATGAGCCGGGACAAAAAGACAATCAGAAGAAACAGCTAACACTACTTTCAAAAGTTCTTTAACGTCTATTCCTAGAATAGGTCGGCCGTCTGATTTTAAATTACCTAAAGCTCCCAATCTTTTATTAATCTCCTCTACTGCTTCTAAGCTCGGAGCAAAAACAACAACATGAATTTTTCTCACCTTATTCTTCTTGGTATAAATACAGCTTATCTCTGAAGTTAAAGTAAATAATGTCCCGTTGTCTTCTTCTTTTAATTTAAAAAGTCCAGGATTGGCTGGCTCTAGTTTTGCTTTTAAATTTTGAAACCAAAGAGGATGAGTAAAATCACCTGTGCCAATTACTTTAATGCCTTTTATCTTTGCCCATTGAGAAATCTTTTCTAAGTCAAAATCTTTGCTCGTAGCTCGAGAGTATTTGGAATGAAGATGAAAATCAGCAATAAACTTCATGTTTTAAAGACAAGGTATCCTTCCCGCGCCGGCTTTTTCATCTTCAATCCTATTTGCTGTCCCTTTTTCGCTCTTTTGATTTTCTTTCCTTCAATTTCCATGGAAGAAACCTTTTGCCTGAATTTTTCTTCTGTTTTTGACTTGATTACAATCTCATCTCCCAAAGAAAGAACATCTGACAGCTTGATCACCCCCACCTTTATTTTATTAAAATAATGAGTAACCTTACCCACTCTTTTTTCTTTTGCTTTCTTCATATTATTTCTTAAGCAAACATTGATTATCTTTTTTCTTCTGAGCAATAGCCATAATTATCTTATCCACCAAAACATCAGGGTCTTTTTCAAAGATTATTTTTTTGGAATAAGGAATGTAAATGTCTTTCATTAAATCTTTTATCTTATCAGCCGTACCCCCGCTTCCCTCTAAAACCCCCACTATTTTTTTTGACTCCACTGCGGTAGTAAACTCATGCAAAGTTCCTGTCCGGCCGCAAATAATAATAATGCCGTCAGCTGCTTTGGTCATCAATTCATCTCGGCCCGTATAATCACCGCCCGTATAAATCATTATATCAAAAGCATCAATAGGCAAACGATAGGTTTTTAGATGAGCTCTTTCTGAAGCAGCTGGAGAAAAACCAACATTAAAACCGCCAGCTTCTTTACAGCCCAAGGCAGCGTAATAAGGGACGCCGGAAGTAGCTCCAGTGATTAAAGTATGACCGCGGCGAGCAACCTCTCTCCCTACTTCTTTGGATAGCTCTATAATGTTTTTACAGCAAGGAGTGAAAACAGCTGCTCCGGAAACAACAATATTGTATTTACAATAATTATTCTTTTTCACAAATTAAATAAAAATTATTATAAGGTCTTTCACCAACCATTATCTCTCCTTTTTCCATAATTTTCAAGCCCGCCCTAACTGCCAGTCCTTCTAGTTCTTTTAAATTGAATTTATGAAAATAGCAATCAGCAGCGCCATACCAAGGAAGAAGAATGTCTCCCTGGTCCAAACCTTTATCTTTGAAAAACCTTTTTTCTTTTTCTTTTAAATCCCAAACCGTCAAAATCAGCTTGCCTTGGCTTTTTAAAACTCTAACTGCTTCCTTCAAAAACCTTAAACGCATTTCTTCTGAAGGAATATGGTGCAAAACAGCAATAATGTAAACCTTGTCAAAAAATCCTGATTCAAAAGCTAATTGGAAACCCGTGCCGAGCCAAAAACGGGCTCGCGGATATTTTTCCCTGGCAATCTCAATCATTTTTTCTGAAAAATCAATGCCATAATAATCTGCTTTCCTTTTTTCCAATAAAGGATAAAACCTGCCGCTGCCGCAGCCTAAATCAAGAACCTTATCCTTTTCTTGAACAGAATTAAAAAGAAACTCCATTTCTTTCCATTCTCTTTCCCTGACTTGGGAATACTTTTCCGCAATATTATTGTAATCTTCCCTTAATTTGTCTAAGATATGTTTAATCTTATCCTTATCCATGAAAACAGAAGAATTAATAATTAAAAACCTTATTCAAGCTAGAACTAAAACTCCTGAGGATTTATCTTTGGCAAAAAGGAAAATAGCCAAAAAAGAAAAAGTTCCTTGCCCTAGCAATATTGATTTGCTTCAAGCATATCATAATCTTTTAAAGAAAAAAAGGATTAAGCCGAATAAAGAACTAGAACATCTTTTGAGAACCAGACCAATAAGGTCATTATCCGGCATCGTCAATGTTTCTGTTTTAACCAAACCCTATCCTTGTCCTGGCCAATGTCTTTTCTGTCCAACTGAAAAAGGTCTTCCCAAAAGCTATACTTCAGGAGAACCGGCAGCAGAAAGAGCAAAAAGATTAAAGTTTGACCCTTACCTTCAAACCAAAAAAAGGATTGAGTCTTTAGAAATGGCTGGTCACCCTGCTGAAAAGATTGAGCTAAGAGTTATTGGCGGAACCTGGTCTTTTTACGACAAAAGATATAAATACTGGTTTATCAAAAGATGCTTTGACGCTTGCAACAACAGCCAAAGCAAAACCCTAGAACAAGCTCAAAAGAAAAATGAAAAAGCCAAATATAGAATCATTGGCCTTTCTTTTGAAACCAGACCTGATTTTATCAATAAAGAAGAAATAAAAGAGATGAGAAAATTGGGAGCAACAAAGATAGAACTAGGGGTACAGAGCTTAGATAATGCTATTTTAGAAAAAAACAAAAGAGGACATTCTGCTGAAGAAACAATTAAAGCCACTCAATTGCTTAAAGATGCTGGTTTTAAGGTTTCTTATCAAATGATGCTCAATCTTTTCGGCTCTTCTCCTCAAAAAGATATTGAAACATTCAAAAGATTGTTCCAAGAAGAAAGCTTCCAGCCCGATTCTCTTAAGATATATCCTTGCGCTCTAGTAAAAAGCGCTCCTCTATACAATCTTTACCTTCAAAAAAAATACAGGCCTTATTCAGAAGCAACTTTGATAAAAACAATTGGAGAGATAAAAAAGATTGTTCCTCTTTATGTAAGGATTGAAAGAATTGTCCGAGACATTCCTGCTCAATCTATTGTCCGGGGTGGAGCTAAAACCTCAAACCTGAGACAAAAACTAGAAGAAAAAATGAAAAAAGAGGGCTGGCATTGTCAATGTATCAGATGTAGAGAAATAAAGAACCTAAAAAAGCAAACTTCTCTCTTTCTCTTCAGAACAGACTATCCAGCTTCAAACGGAAAGGAAATCTTCCTTTCTTTTGAAGACAAAGAAAGAAAAAACCTTTATTCTCTTTTAAGATTAAGAGCTCCTTCAGCTGCTGTTCTGCCTGTTTTAAAAAATGCAGCTCTGGTCAGAGAACTGCATACTTATGGCCAAGCAGTAAATGTTTCTGAAAAAGATTCTGCTGTTCAACATACAGGCTTGGGCAAAAAACTGCTCAAAGAAGCAGAGAGAATCAGCCAAAAAGAATTGAGAGTTAAAAAGATAGCCGTAATCTCAGGTATTGGCGCTAGAGATTATTACAGAAAGCAAGGGTATAAATTGCAGCAAGGATACATGGTGAAAAACCTTTGCCCTAGATAAAAAGAATTAGCATGCTTAGTATAAGCAAACCAAGCATTGCTTCTTTCTTTTCCTATTTTCTTCAAAATTCTTTTTATTGTGTTTTTTCTCAATAAAACAAAATCTTTGAAGATAATATAACCAAGGAAATCAATTCCTTTGGCCAAAGGAAAAATCTCAGCTTTCTTAAAACAAAGCTTCAAGGATTGTAAAAACTTTTCTAGTTTTTCCTTTAAAAAGCGCAACTCTTGTTTCTCTCCTAAAATTAAAAAATCATCCATGTAGCGGATGAAATATTTTTGCTTTAACTCGCGCTTAACATTTTGGTCCAATTCATTCAAATAAACATTGGCAAACAATTGAGAAGTAAGGTTGCCAATAGGAATACCTACCTTTGTTTCTTGATTAAAAGAATTGATAATTTCTTCAATTAAATGAATTGTTTTCTTGTCTTTTATCTTCTTTTCTATCAGCTTTAAAAGAATAGTTTGGTCAATGCTGTCAAAATACTTGGCAATGTCGCATTGCAAACAATAATCTCCAGCAGTTTTCAACCAAGTTTTTACTCTTTTCACTGCTCGATGCGTTCCTTTGCCCTTGCGACAAGCATAAGAATCAAAGATAAAGGTCTTTTCAAATATCGGCTCAATCACATTGCATAAAGCATGATGAACAATTCTGTCTTTAAAACATGGAGCTCTAATGATTCTTCTCTTTGAGTCTCGGACAACAAATTCTTTGTATCCGCCGTGAACATATTTTCCTGTCCTCAACTCTTTTTCAAGATTAATTAAATTAGCTTCTAGATTATAGTTAAAAAGCAAAACCTCTTTCTTTAGCTTTTTACCTTTTCTAGCTTTTAAATAGGCAGAGTAAATATTCTCAAAAGAACAGATTTTATCAAAAAGATTACCTTTTCTTTTCATTTGTTTTTTTCGCCTATTAGCCCTGACTGGAGCTTTCAAGGAATCCTTTACTAACACCAGCCAGGGATACGGGCTTAATATTCTCCCTTTCGTTTTAATACAATTAAAACTATTCAGGAAGGAATAGAATCAGTAGTCAAAATGCTCTGGCAAGATATCCTTGAATATCTTGCTCTGGCTTGGTAGTCAGTATGACTACCGGGCACACCGGAACCCAATGTTCGCATTCGTATTCGCCGGAGAGTTGTTCAGATTCACAGCAAAGGCACCCGCATTCGCACCATTGTTCCAATTGCCACCGCGGATCAGGG
>CAZPGI010000009.1:3254-14957 GCA_964586365.1 uncultured Candidatus Saccharibacteria bacterium | reverse complement strand
TTCTTTGTCTTCGTCTACAGTTTCTTTGTTCTTTTTTGCTTCTTTCAGTTTATTTTTTTCTCAGCAAGTGGTTTTCTCTTTAGTCAAACAAGGCCGAGAGCTTCTTTTTAAAAAAGGAGAAATTGCTGAAGATATTGTTTTATCCAGCCTTAAATCCAAATTTTATTTTGTCTTTCTCTTCCCCTTTTTTGCTGTTTTGGTAATATTAATTTGTGTCCGGCCCCTTGATTTTAATATTCTTGTTTTGATTTTAATCGGTTTAACCATGGCTTTAATCATTGGCCGGGTTATTTACAGCTATCTTTACCGCTCTTTTTATGAAATAGACAAATTCAGCCGTACCTTAAACACAGACAAGAAAAATGTTTTTATGGTCGGTAGTTTGGACAAAGAAATAGTTGATTTAGGTAATAATTTCAGCAAGCTCTCAGAAAAACTTTATTCATTAAAAAAAGAATCAGATAAATCAAAAGAAGAATCGCAGAAAAAGGTGGCAGAATTGGAAAAGTTTTTTGACCTTACCGTAGAAAGAGAATTAAAAATGAAAGAACTTAAGAATAAATTAAAATCATGTTCAAAAAAACAATCCTCAAAAACAAATTAAGAATTATTACTATTCCAGACAAAAATACTCAAGCAGCAACAGTGCTGGTAGCGGTGGGAGCTGGTTCTGAATACGAAAGAAAAGACCTTTCTGGACTTTCCCATTTTTTAGAACACATGTTTTTTAAGGGAACTAAAAAATTTGAAAAGCCAAAAGACGTGGCTGAGTTTTTGGATAAAGTGGGAGGTGATTTCAATGCTTTTACCGGGGAAGAGTACACTGGCTATTACGCCAAGGTAAATGCTGAACACCTTGATATTGCTTTAAATTGGGTTTCTGATATTTTTCTTAATTCTCGTATTCCTGTCCAAGAGATTGAAAAAGAAAGAGGGGTAATTATTGAAGAACTTCACATGTATCATGATAATCCACAAATGCACATTGGTCAGCTTTGGAAGGAGGTTTTTTATGGAGATCAGCCAGCAGGTTGGGATATTGGCGGAACAAAAGAAACAGTTTCCAAAGTTAAAAGACAGGACATTTTAAAATATATTTCTTCGCAGTATACTTCTGAAAATACTGTAGTTTGCGTAGCAGGAAAAATTAATGAAAAAGAAATTATTGAGAAAGTAGAAAAATTCTTCCGCTCAATAAAAAAAGGCAGGGCCAATCCTAAGTTTAAGACAGAAGAGAGAAAAGGAGGGCCAAGAGTTTTAATTGACCAGAGAAAAACCAAGCAAGTAAATCTGGCTTTGGGGGTTAAGGCTTATGATTTATTCCACGAAGAGAGAATTGCTGCTAATCTTTTGGCAGTAATTTTAGGAGGAATGATGAGTTCAAGGTTGTTTATTGAGGTAAGAGAAAAATTAGGCGCTGCTTATTATGTAAGAACTATTAACGAATCAATGGTTGACAGCGGTTGGCTTTGTACTTTTGCCGGGGTAGACCAAGCCAAGCTTTTTCCAGTGATTCAAACCATTATAAAAGAATACGGCAAAATGGCTAAGCAAAAGATAAGCCAAGAAGAATTAAAAAAAGCCAAAGATTATTTAAAAGGAAGAATGGTGCTGGGCTTGGAGTCTTCAGATGAAAAAGCTGCTCATTTTGGCATTCAGGAATTATTAATGAACAAAACCTTAACCATTGAAGAAACTTTTGCCAAGATTGACAAAGTTACCTCTATTGACTTGCAAAGAGTGGCTAAAGAAATGTTTAAAGAGGAGAATCTTAATTTGGCCCTAATCGGGCCCTTAAAAGGAGAAGAGCAATTTAAAAAATTATTAAAATTATGAAACAAGAAATTGACATTACTTGGTCAACTATCCTTAAATTCTTTTTTATTCTTATTCTTCTTTATTTCATTTTTTTGCTTAAAGATATTTTGATCTGGACTGCTTTGGCTTTGGTGCTTTCTATTCTTTTTAATCCCTTGATTGACCTTTTGGAAAAGAAAAATCTTCCTCGGCCAGCAGCTGGTTTCTTAGTATATTTTGGTTCGCTTTTAATAGTTTTTGCTTTGGCCTATTTCTTAGCTCCGCCGATTATTTTGGAAATGCAAAGCTTTTATTCTAATTTTTCTAGTTATTTGGAAGGATTGCCGCAAGCTCTTTCTTCCCTTGGTTTTGAGTTTAAAAGTATTGCTTCTTTTGTTTTAACCCTTAAAGATTCTTTGGTGCAGGTTTCTTCCAATATCTTTGGATTGGTTTCTTCTCTTTTTGGTAGTATTTTTGCCGGCACCACTATTTTTGCTTTAGCTTTATTCTTTTCTATTGAAAAAGAAGATATTTTAAGACTAATTAAAACAATTTCTCCCAAAGACTGGGAAGAAAACATTTTAAAGCTTTGGGAGAGAAGTCAAAACAAAGTTTCTAATTGGTTTGGAAGCAGAGTTCTATGTTCTATCGGTGTGGCTTTGCTTACTTTTTTAACTTGTTGCTTATTTAAGGTAAGGTTCGCCTTTTCTTTATCCTTGCTGGCCGGAGCTTTGAACATTCTTCCTTTCCTTGGTCCGCTTGTTTCCGGAGCAGTTTTGGTTTTAGTTGCTTTCCTTGATTCTTGGGTCAAGGCGCTTTGGGTAGCTGTAATTTGTTTCATTATTCAGCAGATAGATAACAATATCTTTACCCCTCTTTTTACCAAAAAAATGGTAGGCATTCCTAATTTTCTCATTTTGCTTTCCATCTTAATCGGAGGCAAATTCTTGGGAATAGTGGGAGCAATTTTAGCCATTCCTTTGGTGGGAACATTCTACGAAACAATAAAATCCTATTTCCTCTCTAAAAAGAATTTATGAAAAAAGTTTTTATCTCTACTGCCATTGATTATGTTAATGCCATGCCTCATTTAGGGCATGCTTTGGAAAAGACTCAAGCTGATGTTATTGCCCGTTATTGTCGTTCAACCGGAAATGAGGTTTTTTTCTTGAGTGGAGCTGATGAAAATAGTTTAAAGAATGTTCAAAGCGCTGAAAAAGAAGGAGTTTCTGTAAAAGAATTAGTTGATAAATACGCAGAAGGGTTTTTTAATTTAAAGCAAGCTCTTAATCTTTCTTACGATGATTTTATTAGGACAACTGAACTTAGGCATTTGAAAGGAGCTCAAAAGCTTTGGCAGCAATGCAGTAAAGATATTTACAAGAAAAAATACAAAGGACTTTATTGCGTTGGCTGTGAAGAGTTTTATAAAGAGCAAGAGCTGGAAGGAGGGCTTTGTCCAGAACATAAGAAGCCATTGGAGCTGGTTGAAGAAGAAAACTATTTTTTCAGATTAAGCCGCTATGAGGATAAATTAAGAGAATTAATAGAGCAGGAAAGAATAAAGATTGTTCCTCAAGCAAGGAAAAATGAGATTTTAAGTTTTATTGGTTCTGGCTTGGAAGATTTTTGTATTTCCCGTTCCGCTAATCGGGCTAAGGGCTGGGGTATAGATGTACCTGATGACCCAAATCAGAAAATCTGGGTTTGGTTTGATGCTTTGGCCAATTATATTACTGCTTTGGGCTATGGCAGCGCTGATGAATCCAAGTTTGATTATTTTTGGCAGAAGAACGAGAATAAAGTTCATGTCATTGGCAAGGGCATTACTAGATTTCATGCTGTTTATTGGCCAGCCATACTTTTATCAGCCGGTATTTCTCTGCCTCAAACAATTTTTGTCCATGGCTATATTACGGTAAATGGCCAGAAAATGTCCAAAAGCCTTGGCAATGTAATTAATCCTTTTGAGTTAGTGGAAAAATATGGCTCTGATGCTGTAAGATATTTTCTTTTAAGAGAAATGTCTCCTTTAGAAGACGGAGACTTTACTTATGAAAAGTTTGAAAAAAGATACAATGATGATTTGGCTTCAGGCTTGGGAAATCTTTTTGCTCGAGTTTTAAGCTTAGCTGAAAAAGAAGGAGAGATAAAAATCAAGCCCAGCCAGATGGCTGTGAGCAAAATAGAAGAGACAAAAGAAAAGAGAAAAGAGAAAATCTTTTGCTTTAACGAAGCTCTGGCGATTATTTGGGAGTTAATTGCTTTGTGTGATAAGTATATTGATAAAGAGAAACCTTGGGAGATTATTAATCAAGAAAAAAAACAAGTAGTGTTTTCCAACCTTTTGTTTTCTTTAAAAAATCTCAGCGAAATGATTTATCCTTTTTTGCCCGGAACGGCAGAAAAGATGAAAGAACAATTAGGAGAAGATAATGGAGTTTTTAAGCCGAAAAAAGGACAGATTCTTTTTCCACGAATATGATTGACACTCATGCTCATTTGAACTTTTCTCAATTTGATGAAGATAGAAAAGAAATTATTGACCAATGCTTAAGCAAGGGCATTTCTCTAATTAATGTGGGGACTGATTATCAAAATTCAAAACAAGCCGTGGCTTTAACTGGAAAAGGAGTTTGGGCTTCAATCGGTTTACATCCTTTAGATGCTGGCCAAGGGTTTGATTATGAAAAATACAAAAGCTTAAGCAAGGAAAAAATAGTGGCAATAGGAGAAACTGGATTGGATTATTGGCATAAATCAAAGAAAGAAAAACAGCGAGAAGTTTTTTTAAAGCAAGTTGCCTTAGCAGAGGAATTGAATCTGCCTTTGATTATTCATTGCCGAGTTGCTTTTGACGATGTTTACAGCATTTTAAAAGAAACAAAAGTAAAAGGAGTTTTGCATTGTTTTACCGGGAGTTTGGCTGATTTGAAAAGATTTTTGGCTTTAGGATATTTTATTGGTTTTAATGGCATCATTTTCAAAATGGATTTAAAAAAAGTAATAGCCAGCACTCCTTTAGAAAGAATGCTTTTGGAAACTGATTGCCCTTTTCTTTCTCCTCCTGGTTTTGCTCCGCGAAACAACCCTTTGTCTTTAGAAATTATTGGAGCAGAGCTAGCTAGGATAAAAGGAATTTCTTTGGAACAAGTTTTGGTCCAAACAGAAAATAATGCTTTAGATTTGTTTGAATAAAGACCTTTTATTTTTCTTCAGCCTGTGTTATGGTAATAGCATATGATACCAGAAATGTTGTTTTTAATAAGAAAACTGCTTTTTGGTTTTGCTTTAGGCTTTTCTGTTTATTTTGTTTTGCTTTTTACCAAGCCGATTATTGAAGGATCTCTCAAAAAGAAATACAATGACGACGCTTATTTCTGGACAGTTATTTTTCTAGGAATTGTTGTCGGCGTTGTTTCTATGTTTTTTATTTAATTTATGTCTTATCCATTCAAGGAAATAGAAAAAAAATGGCAAGAGCGCTGGGAAAAAGAAGGAGCTTATTTAACCAAAGATTGCTCTCTGTCCAAGTTTTATGTCTTGGACATGTTTCCTTATCCTTCTGGCCAAGGACTTCATGTCGGCCACTTAAAAGGATATGTGGCTACTGATATTATTGCTCGTTGGAAAAGAATGAAAGGTTTTAATGTTTTGCATCCCATGGGTTGGGATGCTTTTGGCTTGCCGGCTGAAAACTATGCTCTTAAAACAGGAATTCATCCGGAGATTACTACAAAAAATAATATTGCTAACATCAAAAGACAGATGAAAATGTGCGGATTCAGTTATGATTGGTCAAGAGAAATTAATACTACTGACCCTAATTATTACAAATGGACGCAATGGATTTTTCTTCAACTTTTTAAAAAAGGACTGGCTTACAAAAAACTTTTGCCTATTAATTGGTGTCCTTCCTGCAAAACTGGTTTAGCTAACGAAGAAGTAGTTGATGGTAAATGCGAAAGATGCGGAACAGAAACTACCAAGAAAGATATTGAGCAGTGGGTTTTGAAAATTACTGATTATGCTGAGAGTCTTTTAATTGATTTAGAAGAATTGGACTGGCCGGATAAAATTAAAGAAATGCAAAAGGCTTGGATTGGTCGCAGTGAGGGCTGGGAGATTGTTTTCAAGATAAAAGACAGCTCTTTTACTATTCCTGTTTTTACCACTCGGGCTGATACCCTTTTCGGCAGCACTTATTTAGTTTTAGCTCCAGAACACCCATTGCTTAAAGAGCTGAAAGCCAAGATTGAAAACTGGGAAGAAGTTTCTTCATATATTGAAAAAACAAAAAACAAAAGCGAGAGAGAAAGAATTAGTGAAGTCAAAGAAAAGACAGGGGTGGAAGTTAAAGGAATAAAAGTTATTAATCCAGTCAATGGCAAAGAAACACCTGTTTTTATTGCTGATTATGTTTTAAGTCATTATGGTGCTGGCGCAGTGATGGCTGTGCCAGCTCATGACCAAAGAGACTTTGATTTTGCTCAAAAATACGGTTTGGAAATTATTTGGACTATTAAACCAAAACAAGGAGAGATTGATAAAAGCAAGGCTTTTATCGACCAAGGAATTCTTTTCAATTCAGGAGAGTTTGATGGATTAGATTCAACTGAAGCTAGGGAAAAGATTGGAGAAAGTTTGGCTCAAAGAAAATTGGCTGAGAAAAAAGTATATTACAAGCTAAGAGATTGGATTTTCTCCAGACAAAGATATTGGGGCGAGCCTATTCCTTTGATAAATTGTCCGAAGTGCGGAGCAGTTCCTTTAAAAGAAGAAGAGCTGCCTTTAAAACTGCCTTACGTGGAAAGATACCAACCAACAGGAACAGGAGAATCTCCTTTGGCGAATATAGAAGAATGGGCTAATGTTCAATGTCCGCAATGCGGAGGAAAAGCTAGGCGGGAAACCAATACCATGCCTCAATGGGCAGGCAGTTCTTGGTATTATTTGCGTTTTATTGACCCTCATAATGATTATGAAATTGTAGACAAAGATAAAGAAAAAGTTTGGATGCCAGTTGATTTATACGTAGGCGGAGCAGAACACGCTGTCCTTCATTTACTATACGCTAGGTTCTGGCATAAGTTTTTGTATGATTTGAATTTGGTTTCTACTAAAGAGCCATTTAAGAAATTAATGAATGTAGGTTTAGTTTTGGGAGAAGATGGCCAAAAAATGTCTAAATCCAGAGGCAATATTGTTTCTCCTGACGAGATAGTGGAAAAATACGGAGCTGATACTTTACGGGTTTATGAAATGTTTATGGGTCCATTTTTTGAAGCTATTGGCTGGAGTGAAGACGGAGTTAAAGGAGTGCATAAGTTTTTAAACAGAGTCTGGGAGTTTTCTTTAAAAAACAAGGACAATCAAGAAGGTGCGCCAGAATTATTGGTTGAGATAAACAAATTAATCAAAAAAGTTTCTGAAAACCTGGAAAAGATGAAATTCAATACTTCTGTTGCTTTTTTTATGGAGTTTTTGAACTTTGCCGAAGATAAAACAGCAAGCAAAGAGGTGATAGAAAAAATGTTGATTTTGTTTTCTCTTTTTGCTCCTCATTTTTGTGAAGAGCTTTGGGAAAAAATGGGCCATCAGGAAAGTATTTTAAAACAGAAATGGCCAGAATACGATGAGAACTTGGTAAAGGAAGAAAAAATAGAATTAGCAATTCAAATTAATGGCAAAGTCAGAGACAAGATAGAAATTCAGAATGGATTAAAAGAAGAAGAAATCAGAGCCGTTGTTTTAAAAAGCGAAAAAGTCAAAAAATGGATAGAGGGCAGGCAAATTACTAGGTTTTTATTCATTCCGCCTGCCTTAGTAAATATTGTGGTAAAATAATATGTGCGGTATTGTTGGTTACATTGGTAATAAAAAAGCTTTGCCAGTTGTGCTTTCTGGACTGGAAAGATTGGAATACCGCGGCTATGACAGCTTTGGTTTTTGTGTTTTAGGAAAAGATAAACATATTTACAAAGAAGCAGGCAAAATTTCCAAGGCTGAAGAAGTCAGAGATTTTGATTGGGAGGGAACTATTGGCATTGCCCATACCAGATGGGCAACTACGGGCGAAGTAACCAGAGAAAACGCTCACCCTCATTGTGATTGTCAGGAAGAAATTTTTATTGTTCACAACGGCATTATTGAGAATTACAAACAATTAAAAGAAAAGTTGATTGCCGAGGGTCATGTTTTTAAATCAGAAACAGATACCGAGGTTTTGGCTCATTTAATAGAAAAGTATTTTAAAGATAATCTAGAAGAAGCTGTAGCCAAGGCTTTAAAAGAAGTAAGAGGAACCTATGGCTTGGCTGTTGTTTCAATCAAAGACCCGGATAAAATAGTTGCTGCCCGTTTGTCTTCGCCTTTGATTATTGGAGTCAGCAATGGCAATGAGTTTTTGGTAGCTTCTGACCCTTCGGCAGTTGTTACTACCACCAAGCAGATAATTGTTTTAGAAGACAATGAGATTGCTGTTTTAAAAAGAGATGGCTTGACTATTTTAAAAGAAGAAAAAGAAAGAAAAAAAGATTTAGAAACAATTGAATGGGATGTTGAGCAAGCGGAAAAAGGAGGGTATAAGCATTTTATGCTCAAAGAAATTATGGAAGAGCCGAATGTTATAGAAGATGCCATCAGGGGAAGATTGCTTTTGGAGCAAGGAAAAGTAAAATTGGGAGGATTGGATTCAGTAGAAGAAAGATTAAGAGAAACAGACAATCTCTTTTTGATTGGTTGCGGCACCGCTCATTATGCTTGCCGAGTGGGAGAATATATGCTCCAAGAATATGCTGATTTATTAGTTCAAACAGATATTGGCTCAGAGTTTAGATACCGAAAACCGATTGTTAATAAAAATACAGCTGCTATTTTTGTTTCTCAGTCAGGAGAAACAGCTGATACTTTAGCGGCTTTAAGAGAAATGAAGGAAAAAGGAGTTCTTTGTTTGGGAATCACTAACGTAGTTGGTTCTTCTCAAGCCAGAGAAACTGATGCTGGTGTTTATACTCGTTCTGGTCCGGAAATAGCCGTAGCTTCAACCAAGGCTTTGCTTGGCCAATTAGCTGTTTTAGCAATGATTACTGTTTATTTAGGCAGGCAAAGAAACATGTCTTTAATTACTGGCCGAAGAATTGTTTCTGAGTTGCAAAAGCTTCCTCAATTAGCCAGAGAAGTTTTAAACCAAGAAGAAGAGATTAAAAGAATAGCTCAGAAATACAATCAATACAAAGATTTTTGGTTTATTGGCAGAAAATACAATTATCCTATTGCTTTAGAAGGAGCTTTAAAATTAAAAGAGATTTCCTATATCCATGCGGAAGGAGTAGCCGGTGGAGAATTAAAGCATGGCTCTTTGGCTTTAGTTGATGAAAATTGTCCAACTTTGGCTATTTGTCCGACTGATTCGGTTTACGAAAAAATGGTAGCCAATATGGAAGAAGTTAAAGCAAGAAAAGGAAAAGTGATAGCCGTGGCTACCATGGGAAATGAAAAGATAAAAGAGATTGCTGATGACGTGATTTACATTCCCAAAACCTTGGAAATGCTCACTCCGCTTCTTTCAGTAATTCCTCTTCACTTGTTTGCTTATTATTTTGCTGATTCTTTAGGCAGAGACATTGATAAGCCAAAGAACTTAGCTAAAAGCGTAACTGTTGAATAAATAATATGAAGATAAATGATTTTTCCATTTTAATCGGCGGAGAAGCTGGCCAAGGGTCAAGAAAAGCAGGTTTAATTATTGCTAAGATATTTAATCAACTTGGCTACCGAGTTTTAATTTATGATGATTATCAATCCTTAATTAAAGGAGGGCATAGTTTTTCTTTAATCAGGGTTTCAGCCAAAGAAACTCTTTCTCATTGTCAAAAGATTGATTTTCTTTTGGCCCTAGACAAGAAAACAATCACTGCGCACCAAAAACAATTGAATCAAGAAGGCATTATTATTTTTAACCAAGACAGAGTTGAAAATAGTCAAGGAATAGGAATAGCGGCTGAAACCATTGTTAAAGAATGTCAGGGTTCGCCCATTATGGCTAATACTGCTTTGATTGCCGGATTTATTAAGATATTAGGCATTGAGTGGAATGTTTTAGAACAAGTCTTAAGAAGAGAAATCAAAAAAGAAATTGAAAAGAATTTGAAAATAGCGAAAAAAGCTTTTGAAAGCAATCAAGTGTTTTTTAAAATGAAGAAATTAAAAAATGCTCAGCAATTGCTTTTAACCGGAAATGAAGCTGTAGCTTTAGGAGGAGCAAGGGCTGGTTTGGAAATATATTATGCTTATCCCATGACTCCGGCTACGGGTATTCTCCATTATTTAGCCGAGCATAGTGAAGACTTGAATGTCTGTGTTTCTCAATTGGAAAATGAGATAGCGATTATTAACGCAGCTATTGGTTCTGCTTATGCTGGCAAGCGTTCAATGGTGGGAACATCAGGCGGAGGTTTTGCTTTAATGGTTGAGGCCCTAAGCTTGGCTGTTCAAACAGAAGAGCCAATAGTTATTATAGAAAGCCAAAGGCCTGGCCCAGCTTCTGGCGTACCCACTTATCAAGCTCAAGGAGACCTGCTTTTTTCTTTATCTGCTGGCCATGGCGATATTGTAAAGTTTGTTGTTGCTCCAGGCGATGCTGAGCAAACTTTTTATTGGACAGCCAAAGCAATGAATTTGTCTTGGCAATATCAAACGCCAGTTATTGTTTTAATTGATAAAGAATTGTCAGAAAGCACTTTTAGTTTTAATCCGCAAACAATAAAGATTGAAAAAGAGGAAGCAGTGCTTTGGGGCGGAAAAGGAGAATACAAAAGATACCTAGATACTTTAAATGGAATTTCTCCTTTAGCTTTTCCTGGAGGCAAAGCAATAGTTAAAGCTACTAGTTATGAGCATGACGAACAAGGAATTGCTGTTGAAGAAGCAGATTTAATTAAGAAAATGCAGGAAAAAAGAAAGAGAAAGTTTCAATTAATGCAAAAAGAAGCAGATAAAGCATTAGCAGTTAATGTTTTGGGTAAAGCAAAAACAGCCTTGGTTTGTTTTGGTTCAGTTAGAGGGGTAGTAAAAGAAATAGCTCAAAAACTTGGTTTAAAAATGATTCAGCCCGTGCTTCTTCAGCCATTTCCAGAAAAGCAGATGAAAAAAGCTCTTCAAGGAGTGGAAAAGATAATCTGCGTGGAAAACAATGCTTCTGGTCAGTTAGCCAAGCTTCTTTCTGCTTATGGAATTAAGGTTGATGAAAAAGTTTTGAAATATGATGGCCGGCCATTTTTTCAAGAAGAATTAGAAGAAGAAATTAAAAGAATCGTTTATGGAAAACATAGAAACAAATTGTCCTAATACGTGGTGTCCAGGATGCGGAAACTTTGGTGTTTTGGCAGCAATTAAAAAAGCTATTGATTCTTTGTCTGCGCAAGGAATTAAAAAAGAAAACATTGTTTTGGTTTCTGACATTGGCTGTGGTTCCAAGCTCGCCGATTATCTCAACTTAAACAGCTTTGATTCATTGCATGGTCGTTCTTTGGCTACGGCTGCGGGTATTGTTTTGGCCAATCCAGAACTGAAAGTAATAGTTTCTATTGGCGATGGCGGAGCTTTGGATGAAGGCATTGCTCATTTGATTCATTCAGCTAAAAGAAATTCTAATTTAACTGTTTTGATGCACAATAACCGCCTTTTTGCTTTAACTGCTGGCCAGTTCACTGCTGTTTCGCCTAAAGGATTAAAAGGGAAATCAACCCCTGAAGGAGCGCCGGAAGAGCCAATAAATCCTTTAGCCTTAATGCTTGATGCCAAAGCTTCTTTCATTGCCAGAGGTTATTCTTTAAGGCCAGAGCATTTGGCTTCTTTGATAGAAAAAGCGGTTCAGCACCAAGGTTTTAGTTTTATTGAGATTCT
>CAZPGI010000009.1:0-3244 GCA_964586365.1 uncultured Candidatus Saccharibacteria bacterium | reverse complement strand
CTTCAGCCTTGCGTTTCTTTTTTCAATACTATCCAGTTTTACAATGAAAGAGTTTATGAAATTGAAGAAGAAAAAAGCAAAGAAGAGGCAAGAAAATTAATAGAAGAATGGGACTACAATGGAAATGGAAAAATTCCTTTGGGTGTTTTTTATTCTGAACAAAGGGAGATTTATGAAAGAATTAATAAAACAATAAAAGGAAAAGAGTCTGACTGGGAGAAATGCTGGTCAGCTCATCGCTAAACATGCAAGCAGTAATCTTAACCGCTGGAAAAGGAACCAGGTTTGAACCATTGTCTTTGACTAGACCAAAGCCTCTTTTTTCTGTTTTGGGAGAATCAATCTTAGAGCATGACTTAAGACAGCTTAAAGGATTGGTTGATGAAGTTATTATTGTTTATAGCAGCGAATCAATAAAAGAAAAAATTAAAGAAGAGTTTGAGGGAATGAAGATAAAATATGTTTTTCAGAAAGAAATAAATGGCACGGGCAGCGGAGTTAAACTAGCTTATCCTTTTCTTCAAGACAAATTTCTTGTTTTAAACAGCGATGACTTTTATTTTAAAAAAGACATTGAAAAAGCATTAAAAAAGTTTCCTTGTCTTTTAGCTAAAGAGCATGAAAATCCTTCTAACTTTGGTGTTGTTTTAGAGCAAGAAGGAAAAGTAGAAGAATTAATAGAAAAGCCAGAGAATCCTGTTTCTAATCTTGTGAATACTGGTTTGTATTTTCTGCCTAAGAGCATTTTGGAAAAAGAAATTGAAAAATCCTCAAGAGGGGAATATGAATTTACTGATTTTATCAAACAATTTATTAAAGAAAATACTCTTTTCTTAGTAAGAGCAGAAGCTTGGTTTCCTGCTTCTTATCCTTGGAATGTTTTTGATGCTTTGGAATATCTTTTTCAAACAAAAAAAGAAGAGAACAAAGCCAAGAAAGAAAAGAACGTGGTTATTAAAGGAAAAGCAATTATTGGCTCAGGAACAATAATCAAGAGCGGTTCTTACATTGAAGGTCCGGTGTATATTGGCCAGAATTGTCTTATTGGTCCTAATTGCTATTTAAGGCCTTTTTCTGTTATTAATGATAATTGTAAAATTGGTCAAGCAGTAGAGATTAAAAATAGTTTGATTGGAGAAAACACTAATATCCGCCATCTTTCCTATGTCGGTGATTCCATTATTGGTTCTAATTGCAATTTAGGAGCTGGAACTATTATTGCCAATTTAAGACATGATAAAGCAACAATTAAAACAATGATTAAGGGGCAATTGATTGATACTCAGAGAAAAAAGTTTGGAGCAATCATTGCTGACAATGTTAAAACAGGCGTTGCCACTATTATTTATCCTGGCCGGAAAATCTGGCCAGGAATGGTCACTCTGCCTGGAGAAAAAGTGATTAAAGATATTGTTAGTGCCGAAGGTGGGAGTTGAACCCACACGAGATTGCTCTCATAGCATTTTGAGTGCTACGCGTATGCCAATTCCGCCACTTCGGCTTAATATGCTTTTAGCATAAAAGACAACAATTGTAAATTTTTTCCTTTAGTGATAAAATTATTTTAATGAGTAGGACAATCGCCATAGCTAATCAGAAAGGAGGAGTAGGCAAAACTGCTATTGCTGTAAACCTTCCTGTCTTTTTGACGGCTTTTGGCAAGAAAGTTCTTTTAATTGATGTTGACCCTCAGGCCAATGCTACTTTTTCTTTAGGCATTAACCCGAGAAATTTATCTGTTTCCTTGTATGAATCTTTGCTTGGCCAGATTTCTCCTAAGGAAATAATCAAGAGAACTCCTTTTTTGGCTTTTGACATTATACCTACTTCCTATAACCTTGCTGGAGCTAACATTGAGTTGATTAATCTTCCAGACCGAGAGTTTAAATTAAAAGAAGTTTTGGATAAAGTCAAAGAAGATTATGATTTTGTTTTGATTGATTGTCCGCCCAGCTTAGGCATCTTAACCATTAATGCTTTAGTTGCTGCTGATGAAGTATTGATACCGGTTCAGTGCGAATACCTGGCCTTAGAAGGTTTAGAACAATTGCTTTCTAACATTAAATTAATAAATGAGAACCTAGAAAAAGATATTAAGATATTGGGCGCAGTTTTAACTATGTACAATAGAAGAAACAAGGTGTCTCAGAAAATAGCCAAGAATTTAAGAAGAACTTTTCCTGGTTATGTTTTTGATACTATTATTCCCAGAACCGTGGCTTTGTCAGAATCTCCGGTTGAGGGAAAAACTGTTTTAAGGTCAGCTCCTAATTCTTCAGCTGTTCATGCTTTTCGGGAGTTGGCTAGAGAAGTAATTAATAAAGAAAAAGCAATATGATTGGAAAAGGCTTGGAATCATTGATTCCCAAAAAAGAACAAGGCGAGAAAAAAGAAAATGAACCAGCTAAGGATTTTATCTTTTGGCTTGAGATTGATAAAATCAAGCCTAATCCTTTTCAGCCAAGAAAAGAGTTTAAAGAAGAAGAGATTGATTCTTTAGCTGAGTCAATTAAGAAATATGGTCTTTTGCAGCCAATTATTGTCAGCAAGACAGATAAAAGGACTGATTCTGGAATGACAGCTGAGTATCAGATTATTGCTGGTGAAAGAAGGTGGCGCGCTTCAAAAAGGGCTGGTTTAAAGCAAATACCAGCAATTATTAAAGAAAAGACAAACGAGGAAAAGTTGGAGTTGGCTTTAATTGAAAATGTTCAAAGAAAAGACCTTAATCCTATTGATAAAGCAATGGCTTTTAAACAATTAAAAGAAGAGTTTGGGCTTTTGGATAAAGAGATTGCTCAAATGGTTGGTTCTAGCCGAGAAGCAGTTACCAATACTTTAAGGCTTTTAGCTTTGCCAGAAGAGATTAAGAATGCGGTAAGAGAGGAAAAAATATCAGAAGGCCATGCTCGGGCTCTTTTAGGAGTGAAAGATGAAAAAGAGATGAAAGTTTTGTTTGAAGAAATGCTGAAGAATAATTATTCAGTTAGAGATGTAGAAAGAAAAGCTAAAGAGAAAAGGTCTCCTCAAGAGATGGTTAATAAAGAGTTCTTAGAGAAAAAGATTAGAGATGTATTATATTATGAAAAGATACATTTACAGAATAAAAAAGAAGGAATCCAATTGATTGCTGATTTTGAGTCAGAGGAAGCAATAAAGAGATGGTTGAAAAGAATAATACATCGTTCCGCTTGACAACCCTTTCATTAAAAGATAAAATTAGAATAGATTGAAGATAATAATT
>CAZPGI010000008.1:1609-17612 GCA_964586365.1 uncultured Candidatus Saccharibacteria bacterium | reverse complement strand
AACTAAATGATAAATATCTCTCCAAGAATTAATCTTAAGACCATTTTTTATCTCCTTCAGTTCTTCTAACCTAGCCAACCAATCTTCTTTTTCATTTTTTCTCATTTGATCATAGCCATACTTTAAATGAAAAGAAAAGTAAATGGTGCGGAAAAGCCAATAAACATCATAAAGAATGATAAAAAAAGCTGCAAAAACAGGCAACTTAAAAGAAAAGAAAACAGCTAAAAACAAAACAGAAAAGCTAATTAAACCAACCAGCATTTCAAAAAAGCGATATAAACGCCTTTCTTTTTTATCAGTCAAATCCGAAGCTCTTCCTATTTTAAGATAATATTTATCTTCCATTTAAATGTGACCCTACAGGGAATCGAACCCTGATTACCAGATTGAAAATCTGGTGTCCTAACCGTTAGACGATAGGGCCAGACGATGCCCTATTTATATCAAAATTAAAGAAAAAAGGCAACATTTGCTAAAAAAGCTTTTTTCCTTTACAATAAACATATATGAAAATTCTAGGAATAGAAACTAGTTGCGATGATACAGCGATAAGCGTCATTGAGGCTAAAAAAGCCAACCCCCAAAAAAACTGGCCCGGAGTAAAAATTCTTTCCAGCCTTGTTTCTTCTCAAGAAAAACTTCATGCGCCATATGGTGGAGTTTTTCCTTCTCTCGCTAAACGGGAGCACCAAAAAAACATTACTCCCCTTTTGCTTCGTTCTTTAGAGGAGGCTCATTGTTTGAAAAAAACAAAAACTCCGGACAAGCAAAAAATTAAAAAAGTAGAAAATATTTTAAAAAGGAACCCTGAACTTTTTCAAAACCTCCAACCCTTTCTAGAAAATTATCAAATAAAAGGAATAGAACGTCTGGCTGTGACCACTGGTCCTGGTTTAGAGCCTTGTCTTTGGGTAGGAGTCAACCTTGCCAAAGCCCTCTCTTTTTACTTTAATTTGCCGGTTATCAAAGCCAATCATATTGAAGGCCATATTCTTTCCAATTGGCTTTTCCCAATTAAATATGCTCCCCTTCCTCTCGTTGCTTTAATCGTTTCTGGGGGCAACACTCAATTATTTCTCATTAAAGAGTTTGGTAAATACAAACTAATTGGAGAAACTAGAGACGATGCTGCTGGAGAGTGTTTTGATAAAACAGCTCGTCTTCTTGGCTTAGTTTATCCCGGCGGTCCTGAAATAGCAAAATACGCTGAACAATTTAATAAAGAAAAAGGTTTAAACATTAGCCTCCCTAGACCGATGATAAATGACAAAAACTTTGATTTTAGTTTTTCTGGACTAAAAACAGCTGTCCTTTATGATTGCAAAAAAAGAAAGAAAATTTCTCCAGAATATGTAATAGAAATGGCTCATGAAATCCAAGAAGCAGTGGTTGAAGTGCTTTTAAAAAAAACAATGAAAGCAGCAGAAAAGTATCAGGCTCAAGCTGTTTTGATTGGTGGAGGAGTTTCTGCTAATAAAAATCTGCGCCAAGGGTTGAAAGAAGAATGCGCCAAAAGAGGATTAATCTATTTTATTCCTGACCCTAGGTTTTCAATGGACAATGCCGCCATGATCGCCTTAATAGGGGCCTTGTCTTCTTCTGAAAAAGAAGTAAAGTGGAAGAATATAAGAGTCAACGCCAATGCTAAACTATAGTGAAATCGTTTTTTATTTCCTTTTAGCAGTTTTGCCTGGAATTGTTTGGCTTGGCTATTTTTTAAGAAAAGATAATTTGCCTGAACCAAAATTTCAAGTCTTAAAAGTTTTTACCCTAGGCATAATTGCTACTGTTCCCACTGCTTTTTTGGAAATAATTCTTCTTAAACATTTAAACGCTCTTCACCTAGCAACTATCCCCTATTTCTTTACCAAATATCTTCTAGCCATTGCTTTGGTTGAAGAATCTTTCAAATACCTGATAGTCCGTTATTTTATTATCAAACAATCATCTCTTGATGAACCAATTGATATTCCTCTGTATATGATTATTTCCGCCCTAGGCTTTGCCACTGCTGAGAATATTTTAGTTTTTAGTAATCAAATCGTAGAATTGGCTGCCAATCCTTTTGCCTTAGTTGTTGTTAGATTTATTGGAGCCACCTTTCTTCATGCTTTATGCTCTGGCTTAATAGGTTGCTTTTTAGCTCTTTCTTTTTATTACTTCAGAAAACGTTGGTTAATTATTCCTTGCGGTTTTATTCTAGCTATAATTTTCCACGGCCTCTTTAATTTTTACATAGAATTAGGTATAATAAACCAAAAAGAAAATCTTTATCCTTTATTAATTATTTTTCTCTTAGCTGTCATCGTTTCTCTCTTCTTAAAAAAATTAAAAAAGATTAAAAGTGTTTGCAAAATATAACATGGCTTTATTCAAAAAAAAGAAAACAATTGAGGTCAACGAAACTGATATCGTCCAAAACGCCAAAAAATGGAATGTGACAGAAGGACAATTAGCAGTTGATGTTTATGAAACTGATAAAGAGCTGGTTGTTCAATCAGCTGTGGGAGGAATAAAAAACAACAAAATAGAAGTTTCTCTTGAAAACGATATCCTGATTATCAAAGGAGAAAGAGAAAACCCTGTCAAAGATGAAAATAAAAAATACTTTTCTCAAGAATGCTATTACGGCCCTTTTTCTCGAGAAATTATTCTGCCTAGAGAAATAGACACTAGCCGCATAGAGGCTAATGTCAAAGACGGTATTTTGGTGATAAGAATGCCAAAAATAGAACGGGCGAAAAACAAAAAGATACAAATAGAAAGTTGAAACCGGGGCTAGCCCGGTTTTTGCTTGGTGCCGAGGGAGGGAGTCGAACCCTCACATCCGAAGACATATGCTCCTAAGGCATACGCGTCTGCCAATTCCGCCACCTCGGCAAAAGAAAACATCCGCTCTTTTTGATAAAGATATACCAAAAGAAAGCGGATGTCAAAGTTTCTTACTGCTGAACGCCCATCATCAATTTTACAATTGAGGGGATAGCTCGAGCAAACAAAGCAATGGCAATACCAATAGCCGCGTACATGATATAGTTTCTTCCCTGTTTGACAGCATCAGGATTTCCTCCAGCTGTAGTAAACTTAATCGCACCCATGATAATCATTAAGGCAGAAATAGCCATTAAGAAGATAAATATCCAATCAGTAATTGTGTAAACGCTATTAAGCAAGCAACACATTCCGCAAGGGCTGTTAGTTGTATTGTAGTCGCAGAAACCGCTAGTAGGACAGCCAGTAACATTGACGTTATGCTTCATATAGCAACCATTCAATTCTGAAGGAGTTTGAGCAAAAACAGGAAGGACAACAACTGCCAAAAGAGTTAAAGCTACTGTTAAGAAAATCTTTTTATCCATAATATTATTTAATGACCTTTAATTATTTTAACAAAGACGACCTTTGTTGTTATTAAGAAGATGTCGATACTAAGGTTCTGACAATACTGGTTATTCCTTGGGCAATTAAAACTATTGCCAAGCCAACAGCAGCATAAGTAATCATTTTTTTGGCTGTCCCCACTTTTTTTTCATTGTCTCCAGCAACAGTAAACATCACTCCACCAATAACTACAAATAATACTGCCAAAAGTCCAGCAATAAAAGAGACATAATCAGTAATGTTCTTGATTGTTTCAGTGACTGCATCGTCATAAGTATCAGCTGAAATAAAAGTCAAAGGGATAATAAAAAGCAAAGAAATTATTAAGATTTGTTTTGTTCTTTCCATATACATATATTATACCACTAACCTGTCGGACTTTCAACTAAGTCTTGTAATATTCCGACCAAGCTCTTTGATAAAAGGACTATTAATAAACCAACAATGGTCCATAAAATTATCTTTTTCCCTTTCTCCACCTTGCTCGGATCACCGCTAGCAGTAATGAAAGTGACGCCTCCCCAGACAAGCAAAAGCGGCATTAAAACCAAAGCAATGTTTAATATCCAATCAAAAACAGCGTTAATCAATTCTTCAAAAGTATCATGAGGAATAGGATTAGGAATTACTGTTTCTCCTTGAGCTAAAACAAAATTGCAAGAAATTAAAGTAATAATTAAAATTGTTGTAAAAATATATTTTTTCATGTTTTTTTAATCAACATAGCCCAATGAAACTTTCCAGCATCAAACTCTTTTTCCACCTTAAATCCAAGCTTATTCAGTAACAATCTTAATTCGTCAAAGGAAACCACCCTTTCTTTTATTCCCACTGGGCTATCTGACTTCCAGTCAACAATCAAAGCAATTCCTTGTGGCTTTAATAATCTATATGTTTCTTTTAAAATGCTTTCTTTATCATCTGATTCAAAAAGAATATTGCTTAATAAAACGAAATCAATGGTATTGCTAGCAATTTTAACACCTTTTTCTACGTCTGCCAAGATGGGCCTAATATTAACAATTTTTTCTCTTTCAATCCTAGCGTTTAGGGCTGAAATAGCTGAGTCCAAAATGTCTACTGCATAAATCACTCCTGTTTTCAGCATTTTAGCTAAAGGAACAGCCCAACCGCCTGAACCACAGCCCAAATCACAAACCACCATGTTCTCTTTTAAAGGAACCTTTTCTAGTATCTTTTGCGGATTAAGAAACTCATCAACCATATATATTATTGACTAGCCTCTCCTGAAAGGCAGATAGCTGCTGCTACCTTATCTCCTTCTTTCATTTTCATTATTCTAACTCCTTGAGTGTCTCTGCCTAACTTAGGCACGCTTGCCAGTTTAGTTCTAATAACGTGACCTTTCTGGGAGATAACAATAAGGTCTTCTTGATTTTCAATGATTTCAATTTTTACTAATTCTCCTGTTTTTGAAGTAATCTTGGCTGTTTTTACTCCTGTTCCTCCTCGGCCCTGCTTTTTGTATTCTGACAACAATGTTCTTTTGCCAAAGCCGTTTTCAGTTAAAACCAAAAGGTATCCTTTTTCTTTTAATTTATCTTTTCTCACTACTTCCATACCAATAACCTCGTCTCCTTTCCTTAACCTGATACCTTTAATGCCTGTTGCTGTTCTTCCCATCGCTCTTACCTCTTTTTCAGAAAAACGAATTGATTGGCCTTGTTTAGTAGCAATGATTATCTCGTCCCCTTCTCCAACTTTCTTTACGCTACACAAAAGATCGTCTTTCTTCAAATTAATAGCAATTAAACCATTCCTTCTTACGTTCTCAAAGTCCTTTAATTGAGTTTTCTTAATTATGCCATTTTTTGTAGCCATAATCAAGTATTTAGCTCCACCCTTAATATCTTCTTTACTCAAGGGCAAAACTGATAAAACTTTGTCCCTACTGGAAATCTCCAAGAAATTAGCCAATCCCCTACCTTTATTGGATTTTTGACCCTCTGGTATTTCATAAGCCTTAGTTTGAAAAACCTTTCCTGAATCAGTAAAGAAAAAAATAGAATCATGGGTTTTAGCAGAGATGAAATGGCAAACTTGGTCATCTTCTGAAGTTTTCATTCCAATTGTTCCTTGCCCTCCTCGATTCTGTTTTTTGTATTCGGCTGGATTGATTCTTTTAATATATCCGCCGTAAGTCAAAGTAACAATTGTATCCTCCAAAGGAATTAAATCTTCTTCAGAAATAGCTTCTGGGCTATGCTTTACTACTTTTGTCCTCCTCTCGTCCCCAAAAAGCTCTATTTCTTTTTCTAAATCATTTTTAAGAACTTTCTTCTGCTCTATCTTGCTAGCCAATATTTTTTCATATTCTCTCATTTCGTTTCTTTTTTCCTCCAACTCATCTTCTATCTTTTTCTTTTCCAATTTAGCCAATTGGTGAAGACGAATTTCCAAAATAGCTTCAGCCTGAATCGCTGTAAGTTTAAACTTTTTAATCAAATTAGTTTTAGCCTCTTCTCTGTCTTTTGATTTTTTAATAGTTTCAATCACATCATCAATCTTTGTCAAAGCCTTAGCAATTCCTTCTAAAATATGGGCTCTTTCTTTGGCTTTTTCCAAATCAAAAGTCACTCTTCTGATTAAAACTTCTTGACGATGCTGTAAATAAAGGTCTAAGACATCTTTTAAATTAAGGATTCTTGGCTCAATTCCATTAACCAAAGCCAGCATGTTTAAATGAAAAGTTTTCTGTAAATCAGTATATTTATACAAAGAATTAAGTATTTTTTTAGGAATAACTCCTTTCTGCAAATCAATGGCGATTCTCAATCCTTCTTTATCAGATTCATCTCTGATATCTTTAATTCCTTCTATTCTTTTATTCTGCACCAAAGAAGCAAATTGAGAAATTAAAACTGATTTATCAACCTGAAAAGGAATCTCAGTAATAACAATCTGAGTTTTATTTTCCTTTTCTGCGATATCAACCTTCCCTCTCATTAAAAAGGATCCCTTGCCTTGAGAATAAGCAGAAATTATTTCTTTTTCATTAAAAATTATTCCGCCAGTAGGAAAATCAGGCCCTTGAATAAAATTTAATAAATCTTCAGTTTCTGCCTTGGGATTATCAATTAAATAAATCAAAGCTCGACAAACTTCGGTCAAATTATGAGGAGGAATATTGGTAGCCATGCCCACAGCGATACCAGTTGAGCCGTTAAGCAATAAATTAGGAAGAGGCGCAGGAAGAACAACTGGTTCTTTTCTTGTAGCATCGTAATTGTCAGTAAACTCAACGGTATTTTTCTCAATATCTTTAAGCAGTTCTTCCCCTGCCTTAGAAAGCTTGCATTCAGTATATCTTTGAGCAGCCGGTGGGTCTCCATCAATGGAACCAAAGTTTCCCTGGCCCTTAATCAAAGGATACCTTAAAGAAAAATCTTGAGCCATTCTAACCAAAGCCCCATAAACTGAGCTGTCTCCATGAGGATGATATTTTCCCAAAACCTCACCAGTAACAGCCGCTGATTTTCTGAACTTAGTATCAGACCTAACGCCCATTTCATACATAGCATAAAGGATCCTTCTCTGAACAGGCTTTAAACCGTCTCTTACATCAGGCAAGGCCCTAGAAACAATGACTGACATTGCATAATCAAGATAACTTTCTTTCATCTCTTCAGAGATTTCCACTGGCTCAACTTTGCCTATGTCTTGAATGATTTTTTCTTCTTTTTTTGCCATTTGCTATTTTTCTTCCAAAATTATTATCTCTGCTTTCTCGTTTTCATTAGAAACATTCTTTTTATTAATGCTTAATTTTTCCAAAGGAACTATTTCTTTTTCTCCCATTGCTTTCAAAAAAGCATTAAGAGTGTCTTTTTTCTTAGAATCATAAGCCATGGGTATAACTATTTTTGGTTCTATCTTAGCAATTATTTTTTCTGCTTCTTTAAAATTAATAGTTTTATCTCCGTTAATAGGAATTAAAAGAACATCAACCCTGCCCAAGGCCTCTAACTGCTCTTCATTAATATCCTCTTCTCCAAAAAATCCAAGGTGGCAAATCCTAACTCCTTCTGCTTCAATTAAAAAAATAATGTTTTTCTCTTTATCAAGAGTCAAAGAAGGTACAGCTTGAATAAAAACTCCCCTTGATTCGTATTCTCCCCAGGAAGAAATAAAAAATTGCCCATTTTTCTTCTGGGGCGCGCTATTAACTTCGTGAGTTTTCAAAACAATATCTGCTTTAGACTTTTCTTTTTCGTCAATACTTATAGAAACTCCTTCATTTTCGTTAGAAAGAGTTGTAATTTGAAAATAAGTTTCTCCACACCAGCTAATCTTCATAATATATTATACAATTTATCTGGGAGCGGGCGAGCAGAATCGGACTGCCGTCTCAACCTTGGCAAGGTTGCATAATGTCCACTATACGACGCCCGCATCTTGTGCCGAGGTCCGGAATCGAACCGGAATCTAATGTTTTTCAGACATTCGCCGTGACCGCCTTGGCTACCTCGGCAAATTATACCATTTTTATTCTTTTTTCCAAGCTGTGTGGGCGATGTAGGGCTCGAACCTACGGCCTCATCGGTGTAAACGATGCGCTCTTCCAGCTGAGCTAATCGCCCGTGGGCGGGGGGAGATTTGAACTCCCACGGGAATAATCCCCTATGCTCCTCAAGCATAGATGTCTACCAATTCCATCACTCGCCCTCTTGCTCTATTTTCAACTTTGCTTTTTTACCCTTGGCCTTTCTTAAATAATAAAGCTTGGCTCTTCTTGTTTTTGTTCTTTTTAAAACTTCTATCTTAACAATTGAAGGAGAGTAAATAGGAAAAATCTTCTCTACTCCTACCCCTCCTATTACTTTTCTCACTGTAATCATGCTGTTTGGTCCTTTGCCGTGTTTTATTGCCAAAACTTGACCTTCAAACGATTGAATTCTTTCTTTGTTTTTTTCTTTAATTTTTTGATAAACCTTGACTGTGTCTCCCTGTTTTATTTCGGGAATTTCTTTTGTTTCCATGTTTTTGTTTTTTATTTTTATAATGTGGGCGTATCCTGACTCGAACAGGAGGCCTTTACGATGTCAACGTAACGCTCTAACCAACTGAGCTATACGCCCTTTTAACTTTTAAAAGGGCTTGCCTGCCCATTTTTTATTCTAAAGGATTTAAATGATTTAGTCAAGAAATTCCTAGTGCTCGAACTAAACCAATTCAAACTTTCTTTATTATCTTACCAAATTTAATCCACAAATCAAAGAGGAAAAATCTCAAACGCTAAAATTAGGCAGGCGGGGTGAAACCCCGCTTGCCCACTAAAACGCAAAATCTAATACCTTTTCGTTTGCCCAGTACTTCGGACGGACTCGTTCAAAATTAGATTTTTTATTTTTTAAATATAATTGGCAAAGTTTCTATGTTTTACTCGTCTCTACCCAACAAGTAGGATCTTCAGCGATATAATCTCCACTTATTCCTTCTGCAGCTGCTCTACAACCACCGCATAGTCTCTTTAAATCACATACATTACATTTACCTTTTATCTCTCTTTCAATTAAATTATGAATTATTTTTGAAGAAGTATAAGCTTTTAAAATTTCCTTTGGGGTTTTATTTTTTATATTCACTATTGGTTTTAATAGCATTGAACATGGAGTAATAGTTCCATCGGGCAAAACATTTATGGTTATAATTCCTGCAGAGCATCCTCCTAAAAATGATGGGCTTTGACAATCAAATTCGCCAAAATCCCAGGTTTTTGTAGAAACAGCAAATTTAAGTGGATCTTCAGTTGAAACTCTAATTCTGGAAGAGTATTTTTGTCTATATTCTGTTATTTTTTCTAAAAATAATTTTTTCTGTAATGGATTTAATACTAATTGCTGGTTCAATCTTCCTTTACCTGTCGGAATTACAGAACCAAAACCTATTCTTTCAGCATTGCAATTTATTGCAAGTAAAATTAAATCTTCAATTTCATCAAGAGTATAAGGGGTAATAGTTGCCCTTATAGAGCTTACAAGTTTTGATTTTGCCAATAATTTTACTGCTCTTGTAGCTTTTTCAAATGCGTTAGGAAATGATCTAAAGGAATTATGTTTTTCGGGATTAACGCTATCAATACTTACCTGTACATACAACTCTCTAAAACCGATATTTTCCAGTCGTTTAATTTTATCTTCGGTAAGTAAAGAACCGTTTGTAGTAATAACAGCGTGATGAATTACTTTTTTAACATCATCGACTTTTCTTTTAATGAGCTCCAGGATTTCGAATATTTGTGGGTGTAGAAAAGGTTCTCCTCCCGAGATTGTAAAACGCATCTCCGCACACGCCTCCGGTAGTGCAAAATCTAAAACCTTTTTAATATCGTTTAAAGTAAGGTCTTTTTGAGGATCTTGCCATGCCCTACAGTGTTGGCATTTCATGTTACATCTTCCGGTAATTTCAAATTGAATCATTTCCAAAAAAGTCTCATACCTCGCATGAGAAGTTTCAATAATCATATTTACTCCATATTTTATTTATAATCACCACAGGTAGAACAAGTGTTTTTGCCAATAACCAAGCGAATAATTTTTTTCTTTGAACGCTTGCTTTTCATAAAATCTCTTTGTGATTTATTTTTTATCTTTTAGGCTACTCGTCGGCCGTTCGAGTAGTGTTTTATCATAAACTATTATAAACTACATTTTTTATTCCCACCACTAATTAAAATTTAGCATTTTCTCTATTTCTGTGTCAAGTACTATTCTAGAATAGACTGTGAATAAAAAAAAAGAGGGCTCAAATTAATGAACCCCTCTGGTTCAGCGAAAATAGGGCTGTTTTGAGAGGAGGAGGGGCCAACTCAGGGGCTCAAAAGGTTTGTTTCCCTGAAGCTGATTGAGTTTTTGTAAGAACTCAGGCCCTTTCATCTCTTTTTGGCCAGGAATCCCTCGCTCTCTTACGGTAATCATTCCATTCTTAAGCTCTTTATCACCCACTACACCAATAACCGGTATCCAATTTACTTCTGCTTCCCGAATTTTACGAGCAACGCTTTCGTTACGGTCGTCAACCTCCACCCTTGTTCGCATTTGAGAGACAATCTTCAGACATTGTGAAAGATGCCTATCCGCCACAGGCACCAATCGAACCTGAACCGGACACAACCAGTAAGGTAGTTTAGGAACCTCTCTTCCTTTAATTTTTCTTGCTTGTTGTTCTAAAAGAGCATAAAGATTCCTGTCTACCGAACCAGAAATGGAAGCATGAAGAAGTAAGGGATGTTTGGGTTTGCCGTCTTGATCAATATACTGGATATCAAACCTTTCAGCGTTTTCGACATCGATCTGGACAGTAGAAAGCGCGGCTGCTTTTTTCTGGGGATCTACAACATTAAATTCAAACTTGAGAATGAAATAGAAAGATCGTTCCTTCCATCTCTCGAAGAGTACTGGCTGTCCGAAATCTTTGACAATATCGAGAATAAAATCTCGATTCTGGTCAAAAAAATCATCTACTACCCTTATCGCCATTACATAATCAAGCTCAAGGTCTTTCATCCACTCCTTACAGAGCAGGTATTGTTGATAAAATTCAGCTTTTGCCTGTTCTACATCGACGCAAAGGGTATGCATATCAGGCATAGTAAACCCTCTCAAGCGACGAAGACCGGCAAGCTCACCTGCTAGCTCACGACGAAATGAATAGTGAGTCAACTCGTACAACCGGACAGGTAGATGCTGATAACTTAGTTGCATGTCGTGCATAATGAGGTACTGACCAAAGCAAGCGGCAAAACGAAGAAAGTATTTTTTCTTTCCGCTTAGAAGTTGGTACTGTCTTGCAGGAAAACGTTCAAGGTATCGGGATAATTGAGGATGGTTGAGGTCGTACATAATAGGACTTTCAACCTGCATTCCTCCGTAATTTCTGACCATCGTCGAGACATGTTCTTCCATAAGCCGTTTGATTAAATGTCCCTTGGGTAGCCATCTAAAATTACCTGGGTCGGCAGCGGGTTCGTAGTCAACCAATTCCAATTGTTGCATCATCTTCACATGAGCAGGAGCTTGCTTCGCTTCACGAGAACCTGAGCTTTCGTAACGATAAAAATCCCTTAAGTCGTCATGCTCTTTCCAATTAAAATCATCTGCTTTTATTATTGAGCCATCTGGAGAGACAACCAACCATTCAGACCGTGGCTGCTTCTGTCGCTCAGCCATTTTTCTTACCTCCCCTCTCGGGATTGTTGTTAATGTGCGATCAAGAGAATTCTTGGTCTTTAATTCTCCTGTAGAAATTATACTCTTAGACCAGATTTTATCAGGCGATCCTTTTTTAATTTTCTTTTTCATAGATTTCCAAAAATTTAATAGTTTATTATTTTCCTATAAAATATATTATCTTAATTTTAGAAAATAATCAATTGTTTGGCAGCTTATTGTTTTTGAAAACGAGTCCGTCTGAAGCACCAGGCGAGCAAAAAAGGTCAGAAAATTTTTGCGTTTCGGTTTCAACGGGCGGGACGGAAATTCCATCCGAAAGAAAAATTCAATTTTCTCTAATAAATTAAAGTTCGTGTCCGAAACTTCGAGTGCGCATGGATGGATTCGAACCATCGACCCCAGGTTTATAAGACCTGTGCTCTAACCACTGAGCTACATGCGCCTATTTCTTTCTCTTTGCTCTTACTATTTTTTCAAATTCCTCTGTTTCAATAGTTTCTTTTTCAATCAAAGTTTTTGCCAATTTATCTAAAATGCTCTTTTTCTGTTTTATCACTTTTTCTGCTTCTTTTTCAGCCTGATTAATCAGTTTTTGCACTTCTTTATCAATTTCCAACGCCACTTCTTCAGAATAGTTTTTAATTTCTCCTAATTCATTACCCCAAAAAGCATCTGTCCCTTTTTCACCGAAAACAATTGGACCCAAAGAAGACATACCATAAACTTTGACAATATTTCTCGCCAGCTGAGAAGCTTTAGCTAAATCATCGGAAGCTCCAGTAGTAACATCACGATACTTAACTTTTTCAGAAACATAACCAGCCAAAAGAACAGCTAATTCTGCCTCAAACTCTGATTTTGTTCTTAAAAGCCTGTCTTCTCGAGGAACTTTTAAGGTATAGCCAGCAGCCATTCCTCGAGAAATAATGGAAATCTTTCTTACTGGTTCAGCTTTAGGAGTAAAAGCAGCTACTAAAGCATGTCCTGCTTCATGATAAGCAGTAATGTTTTTTTCTTTTTCAGTCATAACATGGCTTTTTCTTTCTGGTCCAAGCAAAACCTTTTCAATAGAATCCAATAAATCCTGCTGGACAATACTCTTAGCGTTTTTCTTAGCAGCTAAAATAGCAGCTTCATTAAAAACATTAGCCAAATCAGCTCCAGAAAAACCCGGCGTCCTCTCCGCCACTTCCCTCAAATTAATATCAGAAGCTAAAACCTTTCCCCGAGAGTGAATCCTCAAAATATCTTCCCTTTCTTTAATATCAGGCAAATGAATTACTATTTTCCTATCAAACCTGCCCGGTCTTAAAAGAGCTGGGTCTAAAACATCTGGCCGATTAGTGGCCGCCAAAACAATAATTTTATCATTCTGCTCAAAGCCATCCATTTCAGTAAGTAATTGATTTAATGTCTGCTCTCTTTCTTCATGCCCGCCAGTAATAGCCGGCCCCCTAGCCTTGCCAATGCTGTCTAGCTCATCAATAAAAATAAGGCAAGGCTGATTTTTCTTGGCTGCAACAAACAAGCTCCTCACCCTGCCTGAACCTACACCAACAAACATTTCCACAAAAGAAGATCCGGCCACAGAAAAGAATGGCACATTGCTTTCTCCAGCCACTGCTCTAGCTAATAAAGTTTTACCGCAACCAGCCGGACCAACTAATAATGCGCCCTTAGGAATGCGTGCTCCCATTTTCAAGTATTTTTCAGGATTTTTAAGAAAATCAACGATTTCTTCCAGCTCTGCTTTTTCTTCTTTTAATCCAGCGACATCTTTAAAAGTAATCTTTTCTTTAGGATGACCCTCTGCTCCAAAAAGCTTAACCCTAGCTTTGGTAAAATCAAAGGTTTGGGCTGCTCCAGACTTAGCTTGACGAGCTAAAAACCAAAAGAAAACTCCAAACATTAAAAGAGGAAGGACAACTAAAAGCAAAAACGGCCAGAGCCATTCGCCAGCACTGCTTGGTTCTTCAAAAACAAAGGAAACTCTTCCTATTTTTTCTTTTTCTGCGCCAAAGTTTATTAAAGCTTGACTAGCGCTTTCGCCAGTTTCTTTTTTGGTTTGAAAAACATTACCGTCATAGTAAGTAATGGTTAAATTATCGCTCAAAACTTTAATTTCTTTTACTTTATCGTTATTGATGTCTTGAACTAATTGGGTAATAGAAATTTCTTTAATCGTTTCCTTTGGAGTACTAAACAGGTCAAAAATAGTTGCTAAAACTAAAAAAATTAAAACAATAAAAATAATGTTTTTTAAAAGACCCCTTAAAGGACTGGTCATAAATTTAACAAAATTATTTTTTTAATTTCAAAGACATCCAATGTCTTTGCGGCTGAAAACTCATTATTTGAAACTCATATTCTTTACCCGCTTCCAGCGCTTCTTTCATCTTGCTTTCAGCGCCAAACTCAGAAATATGAATCAGTCCTTGAATTCTAATTTGATCGTCTCCCTCTTCTTCTTTTTTCAGCTGAACAAAAGCTCCAAAAGGATTAAACCTTATTACTGTTCCTTTAACAATATCTCCTTGTTTTAAGTTCAATTCTTGCCAAGGATCTTTCTTCATTGCTTTTAATGATAAAGAAACCCTTCCCTGAGAAACATCAATAACTTTAACTGTTACCTTATCCCCCACCTGAACAATCTGGAAAGGGTCTTCTATTAATTGCCAATCTAATTCAGAAATATGAATCAGTCCTTCTAAAAGATTTTCTTCCTGAGTTTCTTCCAAGGTTTTACCAGGCAAAGCAAATTTAACGAAGGCTCCGAAATTAACTATTCCCGATATTTTTCCTTCCACTTTATCACCTACCTTCAAGGATTGAATGGCTTTTTTGAATTGTTCGCTTTCTTTTGATTCTTCGGTTAGAATAATCTGGCCCGCTTTTTCATCAAAATCTAAAATTTTTACTTTAATTTCCATACCAATAAATGATTGCAACTTTCTTAATATCTTTGTCTTATCTCCTTCTGGAACTTTAGGATATTTTTCCGGAGAAAGCTGAGAGGTGGGTAAAAATGCTGGGATGCCTGAAACTTCAGTAAGCAGCCCTCCTTTGTTTACTTTCATTACTTTTATGGTAAACGGTTTGTCTTCTGCTTTCTTTTCTCTAACCAATCTCCAAGCCATATCTTTTTCTGCCTCTCTTAAAGAAAGCTCTACAAAACCATCTTCATTTTCCGTGCTTACTACTTTTACCGAGACAACATCTCCTTTTTTAATATTTTTCAAAACATTTTTAGCATTTTGATATTCAGCGCCATAAACAATACCTGTTTTCCTTGGGCCAATGTCTAGATACAGGACATTATTTTCCACGGCCAAAACCTTGGCATCAACAAGATCCCCCTCTCTAAGGGTTTGGACGCTATCGCTAAGTTTTTGCGCTAATTCTGCCTGCATATATGCCAATATATACCATAAAAAAATAAATAAGGCAAGGCTTGACAGGCTGTGGAAAAACCCTTTGACAAACGCTTTTTTATAAGATAAAATTATTTCAGCCTCTGAAAAGAGGTTTTTATATGACTAAAACTTACAATTTCATAGTTTTACTTATGGGGCTGGCTGTTTTTACAGCTTTTCTTGCCACTGAAAGCCAAGCCTCTTCTAGCCAGACCGAAACTTCTTTTCTCTCACCGGAGAATGGACTAGTGATTGAAGATAGTCAGGCTAAAGTAAAAAAGAAAATAAAAGTAGTGGTTACTGCTTATTCTTCTTGTCCCTACGAAACCGATAACACTCCTTTAATCACTGCTAATGGCTCAGAAGTAAAGGAAGGAATTGTGGCTAACAATCTTTTGCCCTTTGGAACTGAAATCAGAATTCCAGAACTTTATGGGAACAAAGTCTTCGTGGTTGAAGACAGGATGAGCGCCAAAAAAGGCTATTACCATGTTGATATTTGGTTTCCTAGTAAAGAGCAGGCAATCAGGTTCGGAGCTTTCAAAACATACATTGAAGTTCTTGAAAGTTAAAGTTCATGGACAAAGAAGATATTAAACAAGCTCAGCAAAACCCTGCTGCCTTTGAGGCTATTTATAAAAAATATACTCAAAAAATTTTTGGTATCGTGTTAACCACCAACTGAAGACTTACTCCAAGAAACCTTTATTAGGGCGTATAAAAACTTGTCCAGATTTAATTTACGCTCTTCTTCTTACTATTCGTACCTCTTAACAATTGCCCACAATGTTCTTGTTAATTACTACCGAAAACCAAGACCAATAACCCTTGAATCTATTGGAGAAGTGCCGGATGAAATAACCACAAACCAGCAGATTGATAAAAAAGAAAGAGCTGAACTTTTATGGCGAGCTATTCAGCAGTTATCTAACGCAGAAAAAGACATTCTTCTTCTCCGGAATTACCTATTAAAGAAATCGCCAAGATTGTAGGAAAAAGCGAAAACGCGGTTAA
>CAZPGI010000008.1:0-1509 GCA_964586365.1 uncultured Candidatus Saccharibacteria bacterium | reverse complement strand
TTGTCTGGTTCAATTGAAAAATCAGAAGAAGAGGAAGGAGAAAATTACTATCGCTTAGAGCGTCAAACAGGACAATTTTCTCGCGAATTCATTTTGCCCTCAAAGATTGATCCTAATTCTGTGGAGGCTAAAGCAAAAAATGGTACAATTACCATTACTCTCAAAAAGCAACCATCTGAGCAAAAACGAAAGGTTCAAATTATTAAATAAACTAACAAAACAAGACCCTAGCGAAAAGCTAGGGTTTTGTTTTTTAGCAGTACGTTTGTTTGACGAAATCCGAACCTTTTTTGAGCGGAGCTGATGACACGCTTCGCTCGCCAAACTGAACGCTCGGACGGGCAAAAAAGGAAAGGGGTTGAAAGGACCTGCCCTCGCTTTCTTCGCCGCAGAATTTCGTGCCAACGAAGTTGACGAGCCGCTAATCATTTAATTTCCTTCTTTCCAAAAATTTTCCAATATAGGAAGTCTAACTTTTTTAATATACTCTTGAGAAGCAGGAAGTTTTTTTGAAAAATCTATCTTTGTCCATTCCTCTTTCGAAAACCTGTTGTGGTCAAAAAGATGGTGGTGGATTGGGCAAAGATACAAATAATTTTCCTCTGCATTGGCCCCACCATCGGAATGTGGAATAATGTGACAACAATGTGTTATCCTTTTCTCACCACAAACTTCGCAAGGTCTGTAAATTCGATTTCGCGAGCGGGTCTGTTTTTCCAAAAAACTTTCTACTGATGGCGGAGTTGCGTTCAATGGTATTTTAATACCGAACTTCGTTTCTAGTTTTTTCATGCCAATCCAAGAATCAAGAAGGGCAACAATTTGATTTCTAAGTTCTACAACGGCATTATGCTCTGCTATCTCTAATTTATGTTCTTGGAAAAACTGTTCAAAAAGATCATAGAGTGTGCGATGAAATTCATAGGTATCATGATAGAATTTTCCATACATGTATTTTCGTTTTCGTTCCTTGTTCATGGCGACGTGTTAAAAACATATTCTTATTGAATTTTCGTCCAATTTCCACAACCGAATGTAGTAAATCCTTTATCGCTTGCAGAAATTGAAATTACTGTTGGTAAATTTCCGTTTGTGATAACGCCACTAATTCCTGCGTGGGAAAAGTTGGAGAGGCGTGCCCAATAGCAAAGGGAATCGGGTGAGCCGTCCGCGCGATAAGTACCAGCCGCTATATGCTTTCCAACTTCAAAAGTGCCGTTGGAAAATGAAGTTGCCGGAGTTGCGGGATAGGTGTTCTCCACGGCAACCCACTGACCACAGCCGGAAGTTTGGAAAGCGGCATCGCTAACGGCTATAGTAACAATTTCCGGTGAATTGTTGCCGTTGGCAATTATATCGTCTAATTGCCCGCCAAAACCTTTTTGGCGCGCCCAATAACAAGTGCTTTTACCCGAAGAGCGATATGTTCCTGCCTTTATATCCGTGCCAACAATATGCGTTCCGTTTCCGAATGAAGCAACAGCTGGTTTCGTTTCTGTTGGTGTAGAC